>CAJGDG010000004.1 GCA_904502095.1 uncultured Alphaproteobacteria bacterium | reverse complement strand
TATGCCTGAATCAATTCAGACTTTTTTGTCTTTGTAATGGACATTATGTTTTCCTTTTATTTTAAATTGTTCGTTTTGGACGCAACTTTCCGTCAGAAACCACACCAATACCAATGAATACATCACCGTTATAAGCGCGCTTTAAACCATCAGTCGCATCAGTTTCGATAAAGCCACCAGATTTATAAAATTCAGCATCTTTATCGACCAGATTCAGAACCGGAATGTCCCCCAGTCCAAAATCCACCGGCATCAATTTTTCATCAATGCTGGCGTTATTATTAAACAGATTTTCCAAAAAATCAAGTTTTACGGCACTTTTTATATCAAAAGACCCCGATACGGTGCGCCGTATCATATCCACAGTTGCAATCGTGCCACATAATTTTGCAATATCGCGCGAAATAGAACGAACATAAGTACCAGTCGAACAACGAACCCGAAAATGCCACGATTTGCCTTGAATGCCACAAAATTCTAATTCAAATATATCCACATCGCGCGGCGGAATTTCAACCGCCCTGCCCTGGCGCGCGGCATCATATGCACGAACGCCATCAACATGCACAGCGCTGTATTGTGGTGGAATCTGTGATATTTTACCAATCAGTTTTGGCAAGACAGACTTTACATATGATTCACTTGGAATTATGTCATTACGCGCAATTTCACGTCCTGTGATATCAAGCGAGTCCGTTTCAAAACCAAACTGCAGCGAAAACAAATACTCTTTGACAGACGGATTTATTTCTTCAACAAACGGTATCATTTTGGTTGCGTCACCAATCGCAATTGGCAATACGCCCGATGCCATCGGGTCCAATGTGCCAATATGCCCGAACTTTTTTGTGCCAACCATTCGTGCAACTTTACCACCTGCTGTTCTTGAAAACAGTCCAGAATCCTTGTCTAAAATAACCCAACCCGATTTCATTGTCTTAACCAAATAAATTTAACTGTGGTGGCGTGTCATCGCAAACAGTGTTCTTTTTGCGCGCGCTAACCCTTGCTGGCTGTGTCGGAACAGACATTTCATTGTTTTCCAACGCTGCCAACACACATTCTGCACGCGACACAACAGACGCAGGCATACCAGCCATTTTTGCAACCTGAATACCGTACGACCGATTTGCAATACCAGATACAATTTTATGCATAAATATAATTTCGTTATTATGTTCACGGACATCAATCGTCAGACATGAAACATTATTCAAACAGCCATTTAAAACCAATGCCGTTAATTCGTGATAATGGGTTGCAAACAATGTTCGAGGCTGTAATTCGTTCAGGAATTCTAATACCGCCTGGGCAATCGCCATACCGTCATAAGTCGCGGTTCCGCGCCCTATTTCATCAAATATGATAAAAGAACGATTTGTTGCACGGTTTAAAATATTTGCAGTTTCTGCCATTTCGACCATAAATGTCGATTGACCTGCCGCCAGATTATCAGACGCCCCAACGCGACTGAACAACTGGTCGCAGATACCAATACGCGCAGATTCAGCAGGAACAAAAGACCCCAGATGCGCCAACGCAACAATAATCGCATTTTGACGCAAATAAGTCGATTTACCCGCCATATTCGGCCCTGTCAACAACGCAATTGCATTTGTGTTCAAATTACAATCGTTTTTAACAAAGTTATCGCCAACACGACGCAATACAGACTCAATCACAGGATGGCGACCACCAACAATATCAAACGCACAATCGTCTGTAATCGTTGGGCGAACCCATGAATATTTATCTGCAACCGTTGTTAACGCGCACCAGACATCAGCGTCAGCCAACAAATCCGACGCAGACAACAAATCATCTGCGATTTCACGAACAGATTCAATAAACGAATTTATTATTTCAGATTCTATACCTGCGGCTTTTTCTGCAGCACTGCGCACTTCGTTATCTAAATCGATCAATCGAGATGTAGTAAAACGCAAATTACCCGCCATAGTTTGACGATGTATAAATCCAGAATCAGGCGCCATCAAAACATCTGCACGCGCGGCAGGTACTTCTATAAAATATCCCAGAATATTATTATATTTTATCTTTAATGTATTAATACCCGTATCAGAAATATATTCTGCCTGTAATGCTGCAATTGTTTCGCGCGCACCACGCGACAAATCACGCATTTTATCCAGCGATAAATTAAACCCATCGCGAATAACATTACCATCACGGAAAAAGGTTGGCAATTCATCTGCCAATGCACGCGATAAATCAACCGTTAAATCACTGTGAATTTTTATCTGTTCAAATCGCGATGCAAAACCTGCATCCAAACGCGATGCAATCATTTGTGCACGCGGCAAAACAGTCAAGAATTCAGAAACATGACGCATATCACGCGGCGTGCCACGACCCGACAACAAACGCGACAGCGCACGACCAACATCCGGAACAGATGTTAAAATGTTTTCAACAGATGCCTTGATATCTGGATTAAGCATAAAATGCGATATGTGCTGTTGACGCATTAAAATTTCATTTATATCACCTGACAAACTGCGCAAATACGCACGCAACTTTCGCGCACCAGCAGCAGTTTTAGTTTCGTCCAAAACATCAATCAAACATACACCGCCGTCGTTTAATGGTGCATCTATTTCCAGACTTTTCCAAGTCGACGAATCAATCAACAACTGACGCCCTGATTTAAATGTATACGGCGCACGAAAAGTTATTGATGCCCCGCGCTGTGTGTTAAATAAATATCCAGCCAACAAACAAATCGCACTGTCCGTATTAGTCGCAGCCACATCTGCATTTACAGCAGTCCCAAACACACGCGATACAACCATGTCAATATCGCTGCGATGATACAATTTTTCATACACAGGTGTTGTTTTAAAACTGTCACGCAATTTTAATATCGATTTTTCTTCGGCACTGCCAAACGGGAAAATTATTTCCGCAGGATTAATGCGTACCATATCATCGAACACATCAGATGTTTTGCCAACAAAAAATTCGCCTGTTGATATATCACAACCCGCAATATCGTATTGGCGACCACCACACGGCAAAACAGCAACCAAGAAATTAGAATTTTTTGGCGTCAATAAATTTTCATCTGTTAATGTGCCGGGCGTCAAAACACGCACAACCTGACGGTCGATATATTTATGCCCACGTTCTTTGGCCTGGGCAGGGGTTTCCATCTGTTCAACCAGCGCAACTTTATGCCCGCCACGAACAAGGCGACCAAAATAGTTATCGGCCGCATGCCACGGAATGCCACACATAGGAATATTATTCCCGTCGCCATCCGTACCACGCGCAGTCAAAACCAACCCCAACGCAGAACTGATTATTTTCGCATCTTCGAAAAATGATTCATAAAAATCCCCCAGACGAAACATTAACAACGCATCTGGGTTTTCCGCTTTCATATCAACATACTGTTGCATAACGGGGGTTAATTTACTTTTTTCTGCCACGACAAAATCCGTTTGTTAAAACAATTATGCACTTACTTTCAAAGTTTCAATTTTCAATTCGGCTTCTTTTAATAACTGTTCACAATAAGCCTTTAATTTAATACCTTGTTCGTATGCTGCCACAGAATCCGCCAATGGCAATTGACCCGATTCCATTTTTTTTACCAATTCCATTAATTGATTATATGCTTCTTCAAAACTTAACTTTGTATCTTCCATAAAATTCCCCTTCGATTAGTGATTTTAAGATACAAAAATAAATTCATATTTTCAATTAAAAATCCCCCAAATGGGGGATTTATTTTGTTTAGTTCTTTCTTGGGAACTTAACTGCAGCCTGCGCTGCTGCCAAACGTGCAATTGGCACGCGGAACGGTGAACAAGATACAGAATTAAATCCTACTTGATGGAAGAAGGAAATCGATTCTGGGTCACCACCGTGTTCGCCGCAAACACCCAAGTGGATATGTTCGCCCTTGGTGTCGCGTGCTTTTTTAACCGCGTCTTTAATCAACAGACCAACGCCCAACTGATCAACAGATGCAAATGGGTCTGCAACATATACGCCGCGTGCACGATATTCGTCCAAGATTTTTGCAGTGTCGTCACGCGACATACCCAATGTTGTCTGAGTCAAGTCGTTTGTGCCGAATTCAAAGAATTCACAACTTTCTGCAATTTCATTTGCCAATACTGCTGCGCGTGGCAATTCAATCATAGATCCAACAGAATATTCGACGCTTTCGCCTTTTTCTGCAAACAATGATTGTGCTGTCGCATCAATTACGGCCTTGACGATATCAACTTCCTTCTTGGAACCAACCAATGGAACTTCGATTTCTGGCAATACTTTGATGCCATTTGCTTTGCATTCCAATGCAGCAGACAAGATAGCACGTGTTTGCATTTCGCAAATTTCAGGATATGTAATCGCCAAGCGGCAACCACGATGTCCCAACATTGGATTCTGTTCGTGCAATTGTTCTGCGCGCTGTTTGATGAATTCAACAGATTTGCCAATATGTTTCGCCAATTCTTCGATTTCAGCGTCTGTGTGTGGCAAGAATTCATGTAATGGTGGGTCAATCAAACGAATTGTGACTGGCAGACCATCCATAATCTTGAACAATTCAACGAAGTCAGCCTTTTGATATGGCAGCAATTTTGCCAACGCCGCACGACGACCTTCTTCGTCTTCGGCCAAAATCATTTCACGCATATCCTGAATACGGCTTGGGTCAAAGAACATATGTTCTGTACGAGCCAAACCAATACCTTCGGCACCAAAATCACGAGCCTGTTTAGCATCTTTTGGTGTTTCTGCGTTTGCTTTGACTGTCAATGATTTGATTTCATCAACCCATTTCATCAAAGTGCCGAAATTACCAGTTAATTCAACAGATACTGTTGGAATTTGACCTGCGATAATCTGACCTTTGGCACCGTCAATAGACACCCAATCACCTTCGCGGATAACTGTGCCATCTGTTGTTTTCAATGTTTTTGATTCATAGTCAATTTTAATATCTGCAGAACCAGATACGCATGGTGTTCCCATACCGCGTGCAACCACCGCCGCGTGTGATGTCATACCACCACGTGCAGTAATAACACCCTGGGCAGCGTTCATACCAGCAATGTCTTCTGGCGATGTTTCGATACGAATCAACATAACCTTTTTGCCTTCGGACGCCCATTTTTCTGCATCTTCGGCATTAAACACAGCCTGACCAACCGCAGCACCTGGGGACGCAGGAAGTCCTGTTGCGATAACTTTCTTTTCTGCTTTTGGATCCAACATTGGATGCAATAAATGGTCTAATTGTTCTGCACCAACGCGCAAGATTGCTTCTTCTTTGGTCAACAGGCCTTCTTCGACCATTTCAACCGCCATGCGAACCGCTGCTGCTGCTGTGCGCTTACCATTACGGCACTGCAACATCCACAATTTGCCATGTTCGATTGTAAATTCCATATCCTGCATATCTTTGTAGTGCTTTTCCAATTTTTCACGAACATCACACAATTCTTGATATACAGATGGCATCGCTTCTTCCAAAGACAAACGGCCTGAATCATCCTTGCTCATTGGCTGTGGTGTACGAATACCAGCCACAACGTCTTCGCCTTGTGCATTAATCAAATATTCGCCATAGTATTTATTTTCGCCAGTTGCAGGATCACGGCTGAAGCATACGCCAGTTGCGCTGTCGTCGCCAGAATTACCAAAAACCATCGCCTGAACATTTACTGCGGTACCCCAATCTGCTGGGATATTATTCAATTTACGATATGTGATGGCTTTTTTGCTCATCCAAGAGCCAAACACCGCACCAATACCTAATTTCAGCTGTTCCCATGGATCTTGTGGGAAGACTTTACCGATTTTAACACCGATTTCTTTGAACTTTTCAACCAAATCTTTCAAATCATCTGCGGTTAATTCTGTGTCCAGCTTATAGCCTTTTTCTTCCTTCATGCGTTCCAGTGTATGTTCGAACAAATCAATATCTGCACCCATAACAACTTCGCTGAACATCATGATAAAACGACGATATGAATCGTATGCAAATCTTTCATTGCCAGAAATTTTTGCCAATGCTTTTACTGTTTCGTCGTTCAAACCCAAATTCAAAACTGTGTCCATCATACCTGGCATAGATACGCGTGCACCACTGCGTACAGATACCAACAATGGATTTTCCAAGTCTGCAAACTTTTTCCCCATGATTGATTCAACATGCGCAATACCAGCACGCACTTGATCCATTAAATCAGCAGGATATGTTTGATTGTTTTCATAGTAGTGTACACAAACATCAGTTGTGACTGTAAAACCCGCAGGAACCGGCAGCCCAACCAAGTTCATTTCAGCCAAATTTGCACCTTTGCCACCCAACAGATTTTTCATATCTGCCTGACCTTCGGCTTGGCCATTACCGAAAGTATATACCCATTTATTACTCATGGCTTCTCCTTTGAATTAAAATGCGAAAAGATTGTGGGGCATAGACCGCAGAAAAGCAAGAAAAAAATCCAAAAAATATGGATTTTTTCTTGTTTTTTTACATTTTGCACGCACATGCTATTGAAAACAATTTTGACACTTCGTTGTCAGAGCGAGAATTAACAATAACAGGTGCACGCGCACCAATAATTACACCGCCAAAAATCCAATCGCCAAACAATACCATAGACTTTACAACGCTGTTTCCTGTTTCAATATTGTCAAACAACAATATATCTGCATCACCCTGAATTGGCCCTGTTATGCCTTTGGCACGGGCGGCATCCTTTGACACAGCGATATCAAGCGCCATTGGGCCAGACACAATACAATCTGATATTTCACCATTTTCGTTCATTTTTTGCAGTGCATCTGCATCAACTGTTGCCCGCATCGCTGGATTCAATGTTTCGACTGCGCACAGTGGCACAACCAATGGTTTTTGTACACCC
Source organism: uncultured Alphaproteobacteria bacterium (assembly GCA_904502095.1). GTDB lineage: Bacteria > Pseudomonadota > Alphaproteobacteria > Rs-D84 > Rs-D84 > Enterousia. The sequence continues at coordinate 53,020 of CAJGDG010000004.1, read as the reverse complement.
ATATGACACGCCAATGACACCGCATTTTTAATCAATTGAACCTTGGCGCTTAAATCAGGGTACATAACCATTGCCATATCCGTTAAAAACAAAGTCCTGTTCCGTGATGGCGAATATAAAACTGCAACATGTGATAACACGCCATCACCACGAATGCCATTGTCACGATTTAGTACCGCACGCAATAAATCTGCCGTATGAATCATTCCCTTCATAACAATATCTGCGCGACCATCGCGAACCAACGACACAGCGGTTTTTGCCGCTAAAATTTCATCATCACAATGAATAATTTCAAAACCAGAAATGTCAAGACCTGCTGACAATGCGACAGTCTGTATTTGCAATGCATCACCACATAATATCGCGCGCGCAAAGCCCATTTCGTTTGCCATAACAACCGACTTTAACACAGCAGCGTCCGTTGCATTTGCAACAGCAATTGTTCGCGTTTTTTCGGGTCGCATTGACAATAATAATTCATTAAATTCTTGTGACAAAACATTCCTCTTTTATTAATGGGAACAAGAATAAAATCTTATAAAATATTTTTCAACATTAAAAAATCCCACATCAGTGGGATTTTGTTTTTTTACTGTGGCATTGGGACGCCGGCCGTAGCCTCACCCATAACCTTATCAATCAAGACATCTGCCTTGGATTTTGCGTCTTGAATAGCCGCCATAACAATAGATGCAACCGCATCAGCCCCAGCAGACAAAACAGACGGATTAATTGTTATATTTAACAGGTCATATTTACCGGTCATATCAACAATACACGCACCGTTTTCTGCAATACCTTTGACGGTTGTTTGCGCTAACTTTTCCTGGGCAGCTGCGACTTTGTTTTGCAACTCTGCCGCCTGAGCCATCAAAGCTTCCATATCCATATTATCTCTCCTTTACATGCAACATTTGTAAAATCTTGCGCGGAACACCCAACATTTCTGCGGTAGCTGGTTTTAAAACTAAATTCGGCAAAAATTTGTTGTTTGTATATTCAACCAGGTCTTCCAACGATACATCAAACGCCTTGGATGTCACAAATGGAACATATCTGATGCAACCAGATGGTGTATCGTGACGACGCTGAATTTCTGCATATTTTAAACCAGTTTCGCGTTCTTGCCACAGGCCCAACCAAAAGTTTTTTTCCAATGTTTTCTTGAACTTTGGAACGTCTTGGATGGCACACCCCAGGTGTGCCGCCCATTGTTTATCGTCCCAATTTAACTGTTCTGGTGTCATTTACAAATTCCTTATTTCTTGATTTCTGCGCCAGTTTTCTGGTCAATTCCAACCATAGACATACGGGTTTTGCCGCGTTTGTCAGCGCCCAAGAAACGAACATAAACAGTATCACCTTCTTTTATCTTGGCGTCTTCGATTTTTGCCAATCTTTCGCCTGTGATTTCAGAAATATGAACCATCGCTTCGAAACCATTCATAATTTTTACAAACAAACCAAATTCTTTCATCCCAGATACTGTACCTTTGTAAATCTGACCAACTTCTGGTTCAGCAACAATATCTTTGATGCGATTGATTGCGTTGTCTGCATCTTCTTTGGAAACCGCCATAATTTTAACAGTACCATCATCAGACAAATCAATAGTTGTGTTTGTTTCACGAACCAATGCCTGGATAACACTGCCACCCTTACCAATTACTTCACGAACCTTGTCTGGATTAATTTTCATTGTATAGGTTTGTGGTGCATATTCAGACAATTTTGCACGTGGCTTTTTAATCGCCTTTTCAATTTTGCCCAAGATGTGCATACGGCCGTCTTTTGCCTGGGCCAATGCGCGTTCCATGATTTCAAATGTAATCGATGTGATTTTAATATCCATCTGCAATGCTGTGACACCTTGGTCTGTACCAGTCACTTTAAAGTCCATGTCACCCAAGTGGTCTTCGTCGCCCAAAATGTCTGTCAGGATAGCGTAATCATCGCCTTCTTTAATCAAACCCATTGCAATACCTGCAACCGGACGCTTCATTGGAACACCGCCGTCCATCATAGCCAATGTTGCGCCACATGTTGTCGCCATTGACGAAGAACCGTTTGATTCCAAAATGTCAGATACGATACGAATTACATAATCAAATTCGCTGCGACTTGGCACCATAGGATGAACCGCACGCCATGCTAAATTACCGTGACCAATTTCACGACGACCAGGGGATTTCAGCCCCTTGCATTCGCCAACAGAATAACCTGGGAAATTATAGTTCAAGATAAAGTCGCGTTCTTCGGCACCATCCAAAGATTCGATTGGCAGCGCATCTTTACCACCACCCAATGTCAATGATACCAAAGCCTGTGTTTCACCGCGTGTAAACAATGCAGAACCGTGTGCGCGTGGCAATACACCCAATTCAATTTCAATTGGACGAACTGTTTTGTTATCACGACCGTCGATACGCGGTTTGCCCGCCAAGATATTACCACGCATAATACGCGCAGTTAAACCTTCGATAACTTCATCAGCCCATGATTCCAATGTAGAAGTTGCACGTGTCGATTCTGGGAACAATTCTGGGATGCGAGCCTTGGCCGCAGCATGAATTGACGCCAATGTTTCCAAACGAGTCAATTTTTCTTTGATTTGCAATGCGGCTTCGATTTCGCCAGCAAAATTTTCAAAGTTTTCTTCCATAATAATTTGTTCAGCTGTTTTTTCAGGCGTTTCCCAACGGTCTTTACCTGCTTTTTCTGCCAATTCGTTAATCGCAGCAATAACAGTCTGTTGTGCATCAAAACCAAATTTAACAGCACCCAATACAGTCGCTTCGTCCAGTTCGCCGATTTCAGATTCAACCATCAGCACACCATCTTTGGTCGCAGCAACAACCAAATCCATTTCGGATTCTTCGGTCGCCTTTTTCGATGGATTTAACAAATACTGACCATCAGCATAACCAACACGCGCTGCACCAATTGGCCCCTGGAATGGAACACCACTTAACGCCAACGCAGCACTGGACGCAATCATCGCCAAAATGTCTGGCTGATTCTTTTTGTCATAAGAAAAAACCTGAGCGATAATTTGAACCTTGTTCTTAAATGTTTCTGGGAACAAAGGACGAATTGGACGGTCAATCAAACGCGCAATCAAAGTTTCAGCTGTGGACGCACGACCTTCGCGACGATCGCGTGAGCCTGGAATACGACCAGCAGATGCGAATTTTTCTTGATAGTCAACAGTCAAAGGAAAGAAATCTTGACCTTCGACAGCAGATTTTTCTGCACATACAGTCGCCAAGACCATTGTGCCGCCCATTGTCGCCAAAACAGAACCGTTTGCCTGTTTCGCCATGCGCCCTGTTTCCAAACGCAGCGTTTCATCACCATACTGAATTTCAACCGCGACAGGATTGTTTAATTTAGCATCTTTTTTGAATAAGCCAAATACCATTTATTTTCTCCATATTTTTTGTTTCATCTTTGCGAAGAAAAATCATTCTTTTCTGCACCCTGATACGCCAGATGCACAAAGGAACAATTTAATCTTCGCCGCAATGATTATAATTCATATTTGTGGGTTTGCAAATAAAATCAGTAAAAAAACAATCCTTTTTATGATATAATAGGACCGCTTTAAAGAGGGAAAAAAATGCAATTTCCATCCAATGTTTTTATCTTCTATGTAAAAAACTTTTGGCGATACTGTGGGTTGATAGTACTGATATATTCGCTGCTGGCAATTATTGACACTTTTGGATTATTCGTACTGCCGGCGTACTATCTGAAAAATACAGTTCAAGTATTAGAATCCGCGCCACAACCAGAGATTATGCGCGCAATCATAGTTGTAGCCATTGCATACTTTGTTATGCGTGGCGCACAGTGGGGCGCATCTATACTGCGTTGGTATACTTTTGACAAATACATCAAGTATCCATCATATAACAAAATATCAACAGACTTATACAGATATGTTTTTCAACAAAGCGCTGAATTCTATACCACATCTATGCCTGGAAAAATTAGCAGTCAAATACACAGAATTTCTGAATCTTTCTTTGAATCTGTCGAAATGATTTTTGGCAGCTTGATTGGTTCAATAACCACATTTGTCATAACAGCTGTGGGGCTAGCCACAATAGGCTGGCAATATGTTGCAGTCATTACATTTGCTGTTGCATTTCGTATTTTGTGGGGACTGGGGACCGTAAAAAAATCGCTGCGCATGGCCGGAAAAAGAACAGAAACCCAGAACACTTTACAAGGCAGATTATTGGATGCACTGTCCAACTTTATGGTTGTAAAATTTTTTGCAAACGCACAATACGAACAAAACATAGTTGAACCAACCAGAAAAAAATATGAAAAAGACGCAAATATAGCCCACTTTTGGTCGCGCTTTTTTTGGGCGCCAGGCAACCTGATGATGGATACAATCTGCTTTACAATCTTTATTATTTTGTCCGGATATATGTACAGCATCGGCCAATCAACAATTGCAGATATATCTTTTGCGTTGGCGGTATACGCAGGAATCAGTTCTATCGCATTCACAGTGATAATGAACATAAAAAACTTTATCAACAGCTGGGGAAACGCTGCAGGGTCTTATAACACTTTAATCAAACCAATAACAGTCCAAGATGATAAAAACGCCCCTGAATTACAGGTAAAACAAGGAAATATAAAAATAATAAACCTGCGTTTTAAATATAACAAAAACTTTGTTATCAACAATTTATCACTGGATATAAAATCAGGCGAAAAAAATAGGGCTGGTCGGACTTAGTGGCGCAGGGAAAACAACACTGGTAAATCTGTTAATGCGTCTATACGATGCAAACAATGGGAAAATTCTGATTGATGAACAAGATATAAAACACGTAAGCCAAGATTCATTACGCAGAAATATATCTTTTATTCCACAAGACGCAACAATGTTTAATCGAACAATTCGAGAAAATATAGAATATGGGAAAATTGGCGCAAATGATAAAGAAATTATTGCCGCTGCAAAAAAAGCGTCTGCGCACCAATTTATAAAAAAATCGCCAAACGGATACGAATCTTTGGTTGGCGACCGAGGAATCAAACTGTCAGGGGGACAACGCCAAAGAATCGCAATCGCGCGCGCATTCTTAAAAAATTCACCAATACTTATTTTGGACGAAGCGACTGCAGCACTGGATTCTGAAACAGAATCTGTTATCCAAGAATCTTTTGAAAAACTATCACATGGGCGCACAACAATCGTAATCGCACACAGATTATCCACTCTGCGCAATATGGACAGAATTATAGTTATGTCGCATGGCAAAATCGCAGAAAGCGGTACACATAACCAACTGTTGCGACGCAACGGAATTTACGCAAAACTGTGGCACATGCAATCTGGCGGATTTATTGCCGAATAAAAAAACGCCCACTTGGGCGTTTTTTTCAGGAGTTTTATTATCAACTTATTTCGCAACAGTGTTGTTCAATTCAGAAATCAAACCTTCCAATCTGGTGGATGTTTCTGCATCGTTCAACGCAACCGCAATTGTGTACGCAGATTCCAAATCGGTGCGTGCAGCATCTGTGTTGCCAATCTGCAAATTCAACGCAGCAGATTTTTCAAAATACCCCATCGCATTGCGAGATAAACTTTCACGTTCATCTGCTGTTTTTGCGCCTTGAATCTGTTCCGATATTACACGAACCGCAGACGAATAATCGTTTAACGCTGCAGTTAAATTACCCAAAGCAATGTATGCTTCGGCTCTGTCTGCATAAACCGTTGGATTAACAACGCCTTCTGGGTGCGACAAAGAATTTGTAAAGTCTGCAACTGCGCCTTCGTAATTCTTCATCCACAAATTCAGTTGACCGCGTTTTGCATACAAATCACGCATTTGCAAAATTGCACTTGGGTTCGTAGTATTTGCCGCCAGCGCATTATTAATATCACTCATCGCTGCTTCATAATTTTCAATACGCTGATTCAACAAATATCTGTCATAGTATGCGACAGGATTCGCAGGATTTTTTGCCAATGCAGCATTAAAATCCTCCAATGCGCGCGCATAGTCGCCTGAATGCATATATGCTTCTCCGCGCAGAATATACGCGTCAACAGATGCAGCGCCGGAATCAATCGCCGCATTTAAATCAGCAATCGCTTCATCTACATTACCTAATGCCAATTTTGTTTTGCCATTTTCATAATAGTCAGCAGACTGCAACAACGCTTCTTCGGTCACAGTGACATTCTGGGTTGTTGGTTGTGCGTTATGACTGCGACCTAAAATATAAAAAGTTGCAGCAATAAAGAACAAAATAATGAACCAATAAATATAAATCGACAAAGACCATGATCCAGAACATGGCTTTGCTTTATTAACCTTTACTGTTGTTTTAGATGCCACAGGGCGCACATTTGCGCGCTTTTTTGCAACAACTGATTTTTTTGTTGATGTTTTTTTCATAACAAACTCCCTTCCTTAGTTAATAAAATATTAAAGAGATTTTAACATTTCGTCAATCACTTTCTGTGGTACCGGCGAAATTTTTCCAGGCGCTAATTTTTTTAATTTTATATTACCAAAAGAAACACGATGCAATTTATGAACAGGACATCCACACGCAGCCAAAACAATCCTTACTTCGTTCTTTTTTCCTTCACAAATAGATACACGCAAATTACGACCACCAATCTCATCAATCTGCATTGGCGAATACTTTATACCATCGACCGTTATTCCACGACGCGCAGCATCAAGACCATAAAAATCAGAACACGATACAGTCGCAATATATACACGCGGAATTTTTGACGACGGCAAAGTCAACCTGCGCGCCAATTCACTGTCATTGGTCAATAATAACAAACCAGTCGTTTTAAAATCCAGCCGACCAATATATTTCAAATTTCTGTATTCAGACGGTAAACAATCATAAATCGTTTTACGGCCCTGGGGATCTGATGTTGTTGTCATTGTGTTTATCGGTTTATGAAACATATAAACTTCTGTCCCCAGACGCTGATTTATTTTTTTACCGCTAACTTCGATTTCATCGCCCTCTTCTACAAAAAATACAGGACTGTTTACAACCGCGCCATTTACACGCACCAACCCCAGCGCAATTAATTCTTCTGCACCGCGACGTGACGCCACACCAGAATCAGCGATAACCTTTGCAATTCTTATGCCCATTTATTCCACCACCTTGGCAACAGCAATCGCAGCCGCCAGTTCTGCACGCAAAATAGTCTTGCCCAATGAAAAACCACGTGCGCCCGCAGCATCCAGCGCAGCAAATTCTTCATCTGAAAAGCCACCTTCGGGGCCAATTAAAACGGATTTTGCGCCAACAACCGTACGAGGCACACCCACACCATAAGCTGCGCGTTCATCTGCAAAAACAACCTGCGACAAATCAAGTTCTGAAAACTTTACCGGCGGCAAAATTTTTGGGACACTGTTTCGGTTTGATTGTTCTGCACTTTCTGTCACAATCTTTTGCATTCTGGCCCAATTTATATGATTTGCGTTTGTACGCTTGGTTATAACAGGCAAAAATGCCCCAACCCCCATTTGGGTCGCCATACTTAATAAATCATCCGTACGCTTAATCGGCGCAAACATCAATGTAATATCATTTGACGGGTCAACATGCCCCGTTTTATCACCAATAACCAAACATTTTTTATCGTCTGACAAAACAGCCCGATATTCACTGCAGTCCCCAAAAACCAAACAATTGTCAGTTCGCATAACACGCGTTAAATAGTGCAAAACATCCTTTTCAACAGGTATCTGGACACCACTTTTGATTTCCGTGCCGATAAAAATTCTTGGAATATTTTTCATATTTTATGCAATTCCCAATTTATAAATTATGTTTTTTATGATATAATCATAGCACTATGGCAATCAAATTCAACCTTTTATCCGCATCTGGCAAAGGCAAAGGAATTAATATTTTTAAATCCTCGGCTTATAAAGAGCACGAACGCACCCCGCTTGCGCGTGAATTTTGGTCTATTCGATGGAATGTTTTAATATGGTTAATTGCCGCGCTGATGGTCGCATGCGCATTTCCTGTTGAACACATTTGGCGATATGGTTGGTCGCCTGCAACACAACACTGGATTGCAATTTATATTCAACAGACATTATCTTCATTTGGATTGTCTGTTATTTCAGAAGTACCTGCATGGGTCGCACGTTGTTTTATGCACCCGGATTACGCATGTATAACGCCGATATTACCTGTTTTGGGGTACTTTCTGTTATCTGATGCAACAATGACTGACGAATTTAACCCACACAGCAAAGACAAATATGATGAAAAAACCGCCCGTAAAGCAGATGCAAACGACATCAAAAAAATGGGTTCAGACCATAAAAACAAAGAAGGCTTGTTCAAAGGCTTTATGATGGTTCTGGGCTGGTTCAAAGGCAAAGCATTAAAAATGGACGAATGCTTATCGGCGCTGTTGTTGGCACCCGCTGGCACCGGTAAAACCCAGGGCGTCGTAATTCCAACTATATTGGAATGCGATGATGTATCCATGATTGTTAACGACCCTAAGCCTGAATTAAAACTGATAACATCAGCGTATCGCGCAACAATTGGGCCCGTATTTATTATGAACTGGGCGGCGGCTGACGAACCAGAAAAAGGAATATATTACCCAGCATGGAATCCATTGTCGCCAGAAAATCTGCCAAACAACGAAGAAGGCAAAAACACATATATCAAAGTTATTGTTAATTCTATTGTTGAAGAAAACGCCAAAGACCCACACTGGTCAAATACTGCACGCGCAGCATTAACAGGATTTATCAACTTTATTATTTCCAAGGTCGAACGCGCCAAGGCGAATGATTATTTCTATAACAGACTGCAAACAGGAAAATTCGACGAACAAGATGCAACTGTTCTGATGGATTATTATTCAACCATGTCAACAGACCCAAATGCGTTTGCAGCAATGTCGTTGTTGCAACGCGGGGAATTAACACTTGAAAACTATATACACATCGGAACATGGGGTGGGTTGCCGACTGAATGGCACGGCAGCGAAGCGTCTATACCAATGTTTTTGGCCTGGTATCAAGAAGGTATGTTAAAAGTTGCAAACGATATGGAAGAACGCAAAAGACAGGGCGACCAAATGGTTATGATGGCAGATCCTATGAAAGACTTTCTAACATCCGCCATAAACGAGGCACAACTGTATTCGTATAATAACGACGCCATATCTTCGATGATTAATTTGGCAAACACACCTGATAAAGAACGCGGCTCTATTATATCCACTATGAACGCCGGGCTGGATATATTCCGTCATCCGGCGGTAAATAAACACACGCGCCATTCTGATATACACTTTGGCGATATGCGCGGCATGAAAGACCCACGCGATGGCAAATTTAAACCAATTACAATTTACTTGTCTATGAATGTTGCTGACGCACCGGCATTTAATGCAATTACCAGTATGTTTATCGAATTGCTATCGAACTTCTTGATTGCACACAAACCAAACGATATGAACAATGGCGAAAAACTTGGACCGTATCCTGCACTGTTCGTATTGGACGAAATGCCAACTATGAACAAACTGGAAGCAATTATTCGTGGGCCTGCGGTTGGTCGTGGCCAAAAAGTATCATACTTGATTGTCGGTCAGGACATCAGTCAGATTCAAGAAAAATACGGCGACAAAGCAGCAGACACAATCGTTGCTAATACCGCGGCAAAAATTATATTGCGCGTAAACGACCCGGCAACTGCGGATCGTTTCTCGCAAATGATTGGCAAAAAGAAAACTAAAAAGAAGGAAAAAGGCGCAGACGGCAAAGAAGTCGAAGTCGATAAAATAGATGACCTGTATTCGCCAATGGATTTGATGACAATGAAAACAGCAACCCAACTGGTGTTATTCCAAGGATATTACAATCGCCCAATTGAAGCGGATGGTGAATGGTATTTTTATCGCAAAACAGACATACAAAAAAGACTGGCTGCCAAAGTAGATATGGGCGAAGCGCCACCAATTCCAGAATATATGATACCCAAACACCACAAGGCATTAAAGTATCCCGGGGTGCCACGGTCGTACGATCCAAAGACACAAAAAACCAAGGATTTAGCACAATAAAAAACACCGGCAAATGCCGGTGTTTTTATCTATCTATTTTGCGGGGGCGATTATAATAGATTTTGTTCTTTCGTCTGGTTTTGATTTTGATTCCATAGAACCTTTATCGCCAACAATTTCCAAAATTTTCGCAAACAATTCTGGCACAGCATCTTTCCCGCGCGCCAAAACCTTTTTTGACCCCTTGGTCATAACAGAAATTTTGACCTTGTTGCCCTCTTCTAAAAATTCGAAAACTTTTTTTAATTTGATTTTCAAATCATTTTCTTCAATAAAAGGCTTTACCCAAACTTCTTTTAATTCTGTTGTTTTTTGGTTTTTTCGTGCCTCGGACGCGCGCTTTTTCTGTTCATACTTAAATTTACCATAATCCATAATCTTTACAATAGGAACAGGCGCATTAGCATTCATTTCAACCAAATCCAGCCCATCATCAGACGCAATCTGTAATGCCTGAGAGGTTTGCATAACCCCCAGATTTTGACCATCTGCACTGATTACCTGGACGCTTTTTGCAGTAATCCGGTTATTCATACGTGGACCTGCGTCGCGACGATTATCACGATTCATCATAGGTTTAATATTAGGCTCCTTTGTTAAACATAGACAAATATTAACAATTATTCCGCGTTTTTCAAGATATTTTGAACATTTTGCAACGCAGACCAAACATCACGTTTCGCATCCGGCTTTAACATCAAATAATTCGGATGGAATATCGGCACCATTGTCGCGCCAGACGCCATAGAAACCGCAACCCCATGCGACTTTGCTAAATTAACATCTGCAAATTCTGCAGCAGGCAACGCACCAATAGTTAAAACTACACGCGGTGCTAATAATTCTATGGCCTTGTCCACAAACGGACGCGACAAATCCAGTTCTTCACGCGTTGGTGTTCGCCCCCCAGGTGTACGCCAAAACAAAACAGGAACAATAGACACATGGTTCCGAGTCAACCCAATCGCAGCCAACATTTTATCCATAAGCGCGCCCGCCGCCCCAGATAAAACCGCACCTGTTTCATCATCATCGGAACTGGGCATATCTGTCAAAATCAACAATTTACCATTTCCAATATGCGGTAAAACAGTATTTGTCGCCCCACCCCGCAAAGGATGATTAAATTCGCCAATCATACGTATTAACGCATCAATATCTGTTGGGCGCGCAGCCATAGAACGCACCATATCCAATGACATCGTCGTACTGGGCGCCACAGGTGGCACAACAGTCCCACCAACCGGACGTGACTGTGTCGTGCTAGACGCGACACCAGGCTCTTTTTTTTGTGCCATCAGCGGGGTATCATTTAATTCCCATTGAACTCCCGCCAAAACCAAATCACGCAATGCATTATTAGACATTTTTGTTTTTCCTTGATTTTTTAATCCTTTTGATGTACAATACAACGCGAGCAACAGAAACTCAAGGGAGTATTTTCATGAAAATTAAAAACTTTGCTTTATTGGCTGGCGTTGCAGGCTTGTTGGCTGCATGCGGTGGCTCTATTGTTGAACCGGCTGATTTGAACGATCAACGCGTGTTCTTTGACTTTAATTCTTCTGAAATTTCAAAAGATGCTAAAAACAACCTGTTGGGTCAGGCATTGTATATGAAAAACCACGAAGATGTTAAAATCCAAATCGCAGGTAATTGCGACGAACGCGGTTCAACAGAATACAACTTGGCATTGGGCGCACGCCGTGCAAATGCTGCAAAAGAAGTTATCGTAAACGATGGTATTGATGCAAAACGCATTTCTACTATCTCTTATGGCAAAGAACGTCCATTGGTTCAGGGTTCTGGCGAAGAAGTCTGGAAATGGAATCGTAACGCCACAACAACAGTTAAATAATTGTTGTAAAAATTTACAAAAAAATGCCGGCAAACGCCGGCGTTTTTTTGTAATCGCAGATAAAAATATGCACCCCACAAACATATTCCCTTTACCCCACTAAAAAAACCGGCATTTGCCGGCTTTTTTAAACATTTTTTTTGGTTAATTTTTCAACTAATTCATACATCTGGGTTCGAGTAGCAAACGATATAGATATTTGCCCTGCCCCGCCGCGCCGTTCAATCAACTTGACAGAAAAGCCCAGTGTTGACGATATTTTTTTCTCGATATCTTGCACGGTTTTTGCATCGATTGTTTTTGTAATATGTTTACGAGACGCAGTTGCGCGCGGCGCGGACTTCACCAGTCTTTCAGTATCTGACACAGACAATTTTTCTGCCACAATTTTATGGGCCAAAGCCTCTGGATTTTCGGCAACAGCAATTGTTCGCGCGTGCGACGCTGATAATTCACCTTGCTCTACCAAATTTTGAACAGATGTTGGCAAAGATGTCAATCGCAACATATTACGAATATAACTGTCCGACTTTCCAATTAGACGCGAAACATCTGGCAATTCATAATCGCAACATTCCATCAAATTCTTGTACGCGTTTGCTTCTTCAATTGGATTCAGGTTTTCACGCTGAACATTTTCAATCAACGCTATTTCCATAGCATTATTATCATCCATCGTTTTAACAAGCGCAGGAATCTCGCTTAAACCTGCCATTTTTGATGCACGACATCTGCGTTCGCCAGCAACAATTTCATACGCATAGGCGCGCCCCGAAACGCTGCGCAACAAAATCGGTTGCAAAACACCTTTTTCGCGAATAGATGCAGCTAACTCCGCCAATTCAGCTTCGTCAAAAGTTTTGCGCGGTTGATCAGGATTTGCACCGATTTGTGCCAATGGAATTTGTTTTACAACAACGCGTTCCGATGGTGTCAACAACGAAATATCAGGTATCGCACCACGCGACGCCTGCAAATCTGCCAGACCACGACCCAAACCAAATTTATTCGCCATAATACCCCCCTTCGGTTCTTTGAACTACTTCTGTTGCAACACGCAAATAAGCCTGAGCGCCAGTTGAATTAAAATCATAAAACAGCGCGGGCTTTCCATGACTTGGCGCCTCTGACACACGAACATTTCTTGGTACAACCGTTTTAAAAACCTTGTCGCCAAATACGGCACGAACATCATCATCAACAGCACGCGTGACATTATATCTGCGTTCATACATAGTTAACAAAACGCCCAAAATTTCCAAATCTGGGTTCCATTTTTCTTTTATCGCCGCAATTGTATCTGTTAATTGCTGAACACCTTCCAACGCAAAGAATTCGCACTGCAATGGCACAATCACACTGTCCGCCGCCGTCAACGCATTAATCGTTAAATACCCCAACGCAGGTGGGCAATCTAATAAGATATAATCATAAAAATCCGCCACTAATTTTAACGCGTCACGCAAACGATATTCACGATTTTCCATATCCAGCAAATCAACATCTGCGCCAGCCAACGCCTGGGACGATGGCAACAAGTGCAAATTTGGCACCGCAGTCGTTAAAATATTATCCGTTATATTTGCAGTCCCCATAATTACGCCGTACGCGCTTTGACGATGCGACGCACGCACAAACCCCAATCCCGTACCAGCATTACCCTGAGGATCCAAATCAATTAATAACACACGTTTTTTAATTGCCGCCAATGACGCACCGATATTTATCGCAGTCGTCGTCTTGCCAACACCACCTTTTTGATTTGCAAAAGCAATGATTCGCACCATACCCTTCCCTTTTTATTACACACCAAGATTATTAAAACCAACCGATTCGGTCAAGCACTTAAAAATAAACAAAATAAAAACAAACTAAAAACAAACAAATACGATTAATTTCACACGAAATTATAAAAAAGCAAAAAAACATAAAAACACCGGTGTTTGCCGGCTTTTTTTAACAATTATTTAAACTTTACAATTATTATGAAACCATCGCCTGTTTTTGACGGAATCAAATCATAATCAAAGCAATATTTCTTTTTTGCATCCAAAACTTCCGTCTCTATTTCCCGGCCTTTTAACAGAAAAAGCCGGTATTTTGTACTCGCAACATAATCCATTATCTTAGTTAAAGACGCAAATGCGCGTGCCGTAAACACAATTTTATCGTTTTTTGCCGGCAAAGACCGGACAAAATCTTCAACACGGCCGTGATAAATTGTTAAATTTTCCAACCCCAACTGTTCTTTTACCGCAGATAAAAACGCAACCTTTTTGCCAATTGATTCGACACAAGTGACACGCCAGCCCAATATCGCTAAAACAACCCCAGGAAACCCGGCGCCGCTGCCCAAATCAACAACAGACACATCATGCGGCAACACATCTGCCAATTGCGCCGAATCGGCAATATGACGCCCCTGCACGTCGTTCAGCGTGCTGGGCGCAACCAAATTCATGCGTTTTGACCAGTCACGCAACATATTTTCGTATTCTTCAAATTTGACATTGTTCTTCATAAGCGGTATTCTAGCATAATCATGAAGAAAATAGAAAGCATATTTATTGGCACCTGTTTGTTTGCGGCAATTGCCGTATCTGGTGCAGCCGTTTGGACATACACAACCAACAAAAAGACAAATGTATCTGCAATTGGAATTCCTGAAACGAATTTTGGGGCTTTTTTGGCATTACAGCACGCAATATATGTAAACGATTTTGATACAGCGTTAAAAACAACCAAACAGTTGCAAGATGTAGAAATTAAACCGGTAAAAAACGCAACAATATCCGCCGAATTTTTGGCAGGAAAAATGCCTAAAAATCCGGAAACACTGAAAAACGAAAAAACACTGACGGCGAATTTTATTTATGATGCATATCTGGTAAAAGAAAAAAAATGGAAAGAGTTATATTCGCGACACAAAAATGACGAATCTGCATTGGTCGCACCATTCAAAATTTGGTCAGGTATCGCAAACGAATATATTACAAAAACCTTAAAGTTTATCGACAAGTTGCCAACAAATGATTCTTGGCGCTCATTTGTACGCGGCCAAATCTATGCGGAACTGGGCAAGGTTGATGATGCGGTAAAAAATTTTGAAAAAGTGTCGCCAGACTTTATGAATATAAATGATTATTTGTACATAATGTCTTTTTACAAACACTTTGACATGCCAGAAAAGGCAGCAACGCTGAAATACAGATTTACATCCAGACCCGCAGGAATGTTTATGATTAATTTTAACGACATTCCAGACTGGTCAAAATATCAGGGTTTTGATAACGCATTAGCGTTCAGTTTATTACAAAATGTTTCACACACACAAATAATGTTGTATTCGGATTTGTCTGTTTTGATGTTGCGCTTTGCCGAGGTTGCTGCCCCAGCTTTTGCTGAAAACTATGATGCAATGAACTATTATTTGGGTCAATATCTGCACAACAACAACAGCGATGCAAAAAAATATTTTTCCCGCATCAAGAAAAACAGTCCTTTTTATCCGTTTGTTGCACTAAAACAAGCAGAGCAGGGCAACAGCATAGAAAACCTGCGAGACGCATTGGAAAAATATCCTAACTTTGTTCCGGCAATCAACAAAGTTGTTGGACACTATATAAAAACGGGCAACAAGCGCGCAGCATTAAGAACAATAAACAATGCAATTGGCAACGAAAAACTGGACGACACCAGCAGGGCCTTCTTTATAAAAACTCGCGCCCAGATTTATTATTCTTTTAACGATTTAGATATGACACAGCGCGATATTGATATGGCGTCAGAATCACTGGCGACCGACCCAGAAATACTGTCTTTGCAGGCCAAGGTTTGGGCTGCAAAAAATACAAATATTGAAGAAGCGTACAAATACGCAATGGCATTAGTGACAAAAAATCCTGCCGACATACTGGCATGGGACACATTAGGCGTTGTTGTTGCGGCACGCGAAGGCGCAGACGCCGCACTAGAAGTACTGGAACGCGTTGGCGAAGTATCCAGAACGCATTCTCCGCTGTTTGTGCACTTGGGGGACATATATGTATCTGTTGGCGAACTGGATAAAGCAGCAAAATCATATATGCGTGCAATCGATTTATCTGATGATGGATTAATAGTCGTCCCCGAAATAGAAAGAAAAATAAGGAAAATAAAATGAAAGTAGGTGTTATTGGCGCGGGCGCATGGGGAACCGCATTGGCAATTATTTCTGCCCGTGGGGGTTCTGATACAAAACTATGGTCGTTCGATGGTTTATACAAAGAATTTGATGGTGTTCAGATTCCCGAAAATCTTAGCATCACAACCAATATGGCAGATTTAAAAAATACCGATGTATGGTTGGTTGTGACACCATCTGCACATTTCCGCGAAACATTAAAAAACGCGCACAATTTTTATAACGGACAACCTGTCATAATCTGCACCAAAGGCGCAGAATGCAGTACCGGTGATTTTATGTCAGAAATATTACAAGAAACATTACCTGAATGCGTTGACTTTGGTGTTCTGTCGGGACCACAATTCGCGACCGAGGTCGCAAAAGGCGTTCCAACAGGGTCTACACTGGCCGGAACAAACAACGCTGTTATTGCCGGTCAAAACGCGCTTAATAAATTGTATCTGGAAATCAGCGACGACATAATTGGCACAGAAATTTGCGGCGTTGGAAAAAATGCAGCGGCATTAATCAGCGGATACAATTCTGTTGTTGCTGGTGGTGAAAACGAACGCGCACTGTTATTCACACGCGTATGGAACGAAGTTTTAAATATTGGTCTGGCGGCGGGCGCAAAAACACGCACATTTTTGGGGCTGTGCGGAATAGGGGACTTGTTTTTATCTGCAACCAGCGAAACCAGTCGAAACTATTCTGGCGGCATCGCAATTGCAAAAGGAAACGCTCCAGAGGGAACCGTAGAAGGAATTTTTGCATTATGTGGTCTGATAGACCGCGCAAACGCATTAGGGGTCGACATACCAATATTAAAAGAAATGCAAAAGAAATTAAAAATATAAAAAAAGACCGGCATTTGCCGGCTTTTTTTATATCAAACAAGTAAGTGTTGCAGCAGCATTCTTTAACATAAACCAGCCAATTCTGTAATCTGTCGCATATACCGTTAACATAAACAATGCGATTATAGCAATGACCAACAGAACATAAGATTTTTTGCCGCGCATACAATACAGCGATATATTATAAAACAAGAATAACACATATACATCAACCAACATACTGATTACCCACATAGACACACAATTAAACGCCAATGCATTTAATACCAATATCACAGGATAGATAAAGAATACAGATGCCAGCCCCTTGATAGCGATTTCCCAATCGCGTTCACCGCCCGTTATTTCAGACACTAACATCATCAATCCGCCCAGAACGAACAATAGTGCCACCGCTAAAACAGGAACGATAATTATCGCCGTAAAAATAGAACCCAGCGTTATGGTTGCGCCGCCCATTAATCTGATAAACAAAACCAAGCAGCCACCCAACAAGCCATACAAAAACGCACGCAACATTGATTCTTCCATATTGCCGTCTGCAACTATTTTTGTAAAATACCGCCGTGGATTAACAACTAAATTACGAATACGATTTAATGCGGATTTTAATTTCTTTTTCATATTTTCGCCCTTGATTTGATTATTTATATTTTTGCTTTATAATTATAAAAAATCAATGGAAAAAAGCGATGATAAAAATAGTAATAGCAGGACGACCAAACACAGGAAAGTCTACTTTGTATAATGCACTGACGGGCACACGTGATGCACTGGTTCATGACAGACCGGGCGTCACACGCGACACCATTTCTGGCAATATAAAAGACCGTGGCTATTTACTGTATGACACGGCTGGCTTGGAAAACGCCAAATCTGGCATTGCGCTGGATTCAACAAATATGGCGATTGACGCCATTGCCAAGGCAGATGGTGTTTTATTCGTCGTCGATGGACGCGTTGGGCTGACAAATGAAGATTTGGATTGGGCAAAACTGGTTCGCAGAAAAACACGCGCACCCGTTATGTTGTTGGTGAACAAAAGCGAATCGGAAAAGCGCATGTCCAATGTGCACGATTTTTATAAATTGGGTTTTGGTGAACCTACTTTGATATCTGCCGAACACAAACGCGGGTTTAGCGAAATATATGAATTTATGGATAAAATAGCTGAAAAAGACGCAAATGCTCAGACAGTTGAACAACCGCAATCAGACAGAATAAAAATCGCTATTTTGGGTCAACCAAATGTTGGAAAATCTACGTTTGTAAATCGTGTTCTGGGCGAAAAAAGACAAATTGTTATGGATGCGCCGGGCATCACGCGCGATACAGTAAAAATACCAACAAAATTCTATGGTCGTGACATCGTGCTGATGGATACGGCTGGTCTGCGCCGCAAAGCCGGGGTCACAGACGATGTTGAAACATTGTCCGCATTAAAATCATTAGACGCAATTGAAAAAGCAGATGTTGTTATACTGATGGTTGACGCAACCAGAAACATCGAAAACCAGGCATTGGGAATTGCTGCGCGCGTTTATAACGCCGGCAAAATTTTGTGTGTTGCGCTGAACAAGTGGGATTTGGTTGAACCAGAATTGCGTGATGAAAAATTATTGAAATTAAAGCATCAGTTTTCAAATTCTTTTCACCAGATTATTAAACCGATGATATTGGCGGTTTCCGCTGAAACAGGCACCGGGGTACAAAATATGTTCCGCAGAATTTATGAACAATGGGACATTTCTTCTGCCCAGGCACCAACCAGCTTAATTAACAGAATTGTTGAAAAATTGGTCGCAGACAGACAGCCACCTATGTCGCGCCTGAAACGCCCAATGAAAATCAAATTTGCGCGTCAAACAGGTCGCCACCCAATGCGAATCACAATAAATGTTGGTGGCGCATCTGATATTCCTGAGTCGTATACCAGATATTTGCGTCGCGGGTTGGCAACTGCGCTTAAATGGGAACATTTGCCAATCGTTATAGAATACGACAAATCCGAAAACCCATTTGATTAAAAAAGACCGGCATTTGCCGGCTTTTTTCAATCTCTTTGACCAACCCCAGTATTTATTGCGATTGTAATTATATAGTGATATAATTGTTGCGAATAAGAGAGAGAATATATGAAAAAGGCGCAAGATATTATTATTTCTTTGGTTGGCATAAACAAAAGCTTCCCAATGGAACTGGGGGGAGAACAACAAGTATTGTTTGATATCAACTTTAAAATAAAAGCCGGCGAATTCGTTGCTATTATGGGGCCGTCTGGTTCGGGGAAATCGACATGTATGAACATTATTGGCGCGCTGGACACACCGACTTCTGGGGTGTATGAATTATATGGCAAAGATGTGACCGGATTAACCGCAGACGAACTGGCAATCGTTCGAAACGAGCATATTGGGTTTGTTTTTCAACAATTTAATTTATTGCCTAAACGCAGTGTGTTGGACAACGTTATGCTGCCACTGATGTATCGTGGAATGCCAATGGATGAACGCATCAGTCGTGCGCGCGACATGTTAAAACGCGTGGGCTTGGAAAAATTCGAATCGTACCTGCCAACACAGTTATCTGGCGGCATGAAACAACGCGTTGCAATTGCACGCGCATTAGCAGGAGATCCAAAACTGATATTGGCTGACGAACCAACAGGCGCGCTGGACAGTAAAATGGGCAATGAAATTCTGGGCTTTTTTAAAAAGTTAAACAAAGAATTGGGTATAACTATTGTTATGATTACGCACGAATTCGATATTGCAAAATATGCAGACAGACTGATTCATATTCGTGACGGCAAAATAAATTACGATGGTCCAATTCCAAAAAATGACAGCAAACTTTGATCAGGGCAGGGGGGTACAACATATGACATTTAATGATATTTTAAAAGAATCTTGGCTGTCTATCAGTGGTAATAAAATCCGTTCTTTTTTGACTGTACTGGGTATTATTATCGGCGTTATGGCGGTCGTGATTATGGTTGCTGTTGGCGAAACCGTACAAAAGCAAATCACTGACCAATTTTCATCACTGGGCACAAATACTATTATGATTCGCGCAGGCGCAGCACAACAGGCGGGTGTCAGAACAGGAAACAGAAATACATTAACTATCCAAGATGCGGAATTTATTGGAAAACTGCCTGATGTTATGGCGGTCAGCCCTGTTCAACAGGGTGGCGC
Organism: uncultured Alphaproteobacteria bacterium; assembly: GCA_904502095.1. Classification (GTDB taxonomy): domain Bacteria; phylum Pseudomonadota; class Alphaproteobacteria; order Rs-D84; family Rs-D84; genus Enterousia. The sequence continues at coordinate 32,817 of CAJGDG010000004.1, read as the reverse complement.
CCAGGCAATTTACGGTAATAAAAACTGGGCAACTTCTATGGTTGGCGTCTACCCAGATTATACAACAGTTCAAAATGTAGAAATAGAAAAGGGTACTTTCTTTGATATGGCGGCAGTCCGCAATGCTTCGACATATGCAGTTATTGGCCCAGAAACCGCCGAAGAACTGGGGTTGCCAGAAAACCCAATCGGCGAAGTAATTCGTGTTCAAAATACGCCTTTTGTTATCATTGGCGTCACCAAGGCCAAGGGCGATTCTGCAATGGGAAGTCAAGACGATATGATTATTATCCCAATCACTACATTAAAAAAGCGTCTGCAGGGCAGCAGATTCCCAAATTCGGTTAGTATGGTTGCATTAAAATTATTTGCAGAATCTGACAACAATCTGGCTATTGAACAGATAACGCTGTTATTGCGCCAACGACACAGACTGAAAGAAGATGCGGTTGATGACTTTCAAATTATGGATATGAAACAAGTTATGGAAACAATGAATACTGTTACCGGATATTTAAAGTTGTTGTTGATTGCGATTGCTGCTGTATCGCTGCTGGTTGGCGCAATCGGAATTATGAATATGATGCTGGTGTCGGTCGCAGAACGCACACGCGAAATAGGAATCCGCAAAGCAATTGGTGCACGCGAACGAATGATTATTATACAATTTTTATCCGAATCTGTTTTGATTTCATTTATCGGTTCAATGATTGGTTTGATTTTAGGCGTTGGATTATCCCAAGGCGTCGGACGTTTCATATTAGGATACAATGTGCCGTTCAGTATCTGGCCGGTCGTTTTATCTGTTTCTGTTGCAGTTATCGTTGGATTGTCTTCTGGGGTAATGCCCGCAATGAAGGCGGCAAAATTAAACCCAATTGACAGTTTGCGCCACGAATAACAGGTCTGTTATGTTGTTTGTGAACCTTTGCTCGTATGCGAACCGGATGCCGGTTCAATTCCTGGCCACAAAAAAATACCCCATTTGGGGTATTTTGTTTTGGAGGCCTGGGTCGGAATCGAACCGGCATAGAAGGATTTGCAGTCCTCTGCATAACCACTCTGCCACCAGGCCTGAACCAGTGAAACGATATTACGAAAAAAATAATTGTAATTCAACATAAAAATAGTACAATTACAAAGAAATTTGTACGAGAGAATGTTTTATGAAGAAATTACCACTATTTATGCTGTTTTTGGAGCCATTGTCTGCAATCGCAGGTGTTGATGATTGTATGACACGCACAACTGTGCCGGACGAAAAATTGACGCTGCCCCAGGTTATAGAACTGGGATTATGCAGAAATCCACAAACAACTGCGTCTTATTTATCATACGAATCAGCCAGGTTATCTAAAAACGCCAACTATGCATCTTATTTACCAAGCGTAAGCGTTGGCGCCAATGCGTCTTTGCCATACAGAAACAAACAGTGGGGTGACTGGTCATATGGCGCATCGCTGTCTGCATCTTATTTGATATTTGATTTCGGCAAAAGATTGGCAGACCTGAATCAATCTGCGGCGGCTTGGCGCGCAACTGGTTTTGAATATGACGAAACTGTTCAAAATTATATATATGGCGTTATCGGTTCTTATTATTCTTTGTTAAATGCAAATGCTGATGTCGAATCTGCACAAATGTTGCGTGATGTTGCACAAACTGCACGCGATACAGCCAACAAAAAATTCAAAGCAGGTGTTGTTGCCAAAGCCGATGTGTTAAAGGCAGACACAACATTGGCCAGCCGTGATTTGGACTTAGAACGCGCAAAAAACAATCGCGAAATCGCCAAAGGAAATCTGCTGACTAAATTATCTTTCCCAGCGGACCAAGATATACAAATCGCAGATTTGCCATCTGAAATTGGCACGCCCCAGGAAACAAAATCGCTGGACGAACTGTTTGAACAAGCACAAAAAACAAGACCTGACTTGCTGCGCGCAACCGCAAACAAAGATGCTGCGTGGCACAGACGAAACAGTGTGTTTTTAAGCAATCTGCCATCGATATCTGCATCGGGTTCTGTATCGTGGAATGACACGCCCAGCGAAACATACGGGGCAGGTGATGATAAAATCAGCGGCAGTATTGGCATCCGTGCATCTATGCCGCTGTTTGCAGGATTTGCAAATTTATATAATGCACGCGCCGCATCTGTAAACTATGACCGCGCAATCGAACAAGTTCGCAGCACCCAGGACAACGCAACGCTGGATATATATACAGCATATAATAACTATAAAACAGCACAGACCGTGTTAAAACAAACTGAAACTTTGTTAAAATCTGCAACCGAAAGCGAACGCGTGACAGCAGGCATGTACAAAGTTGGACGCGCAACTATGTTGGATTGGCAAACTGCGCAATCAGAATTAGTATCAGCAGAAAAACAAAACAACGCTGCAAAATATGATTTGTTTGTAAAACGCGCTGCAGTTGCGTTGGCTGTCGGTGAATTAAAAGCAGAAATGGATATGGGGGAAGAAAATGCAAAATAAGAAAAAAAATGCAAAAAAAACAAAAACAGTGAAAACAGCTGCCACACCGGCACCTGTTGCGCCCGTTGCCCAAATTCAGAAACGCCCATCTTTCCTTCGCCGCGTTTTTAAGTTTGTTTGGCGTAAAAAATGGTGGATTTTATTGTTGGCAGTTTTAACTGTCGGTGGATTTTTCTTGTTTGGCGGCGATTCAAATAAAAAATTAGAATATGCAACCACCAGAATTACACGCGGCGATTTGCGTCAGGTGGTCAGCGCAACCGGTGAAATTCGCCCTGTAAACACTGTTAATGTCGGCTCTCAGGTTTCTGGAACAATTGACAATCTGTATGTAGATTTTAATTCCAAAGTAAAAAAAGGCGATATATTGCTGACAATCGAACCGTCTGTTTTGCAGGCCTCTGTTGACGAAGCAAAAGCATCGCTGGACAGCGCAACATCACAACGAAACTTTGCAAAAAATGAATACGAAAGAAACAAATCATTATTTGCCGAAGGATTTATAGCGCGCGCAGAAATGGAACAATCTCAGACCGCATACGAACAAGCGGAACAATCTGTAAATCGTATGCAATCACAATATGACCGCGCGGTTACAAACCTGGGGTACGCAACAATCGCTTCGCCTGTAGACGGTACTGTAATTTCACGCAAAGTCGATGTAGGTCAGACTGTTGCGGCATCATTCCAAACACCAGACTTGTTCGAAATTGCAGAAGATTTAACAAAAATGCAAATTGAAACATCTGTTTCCGAAGCGGATATTGGTGTCATCAAAGAAGGCCAAACCGTTTCTTTCACAGTTGACGCATACCCAACAGAAACTTTCCAGGGTGTCGTGCGCCAAATCAGATTGTCACCAACAACAACTTCTAATGTGGTTGTGTACACTGTGGTTATTAATGTAGACAATCTTGATTTACGATTAATGCCGGGGATGACTGCATTTGTGACAATTATTATTTCAGAACGCGATAATGTTTGGAAAACTGCAAACTCGGCATTTTTAGTCCGCGATTTCACACATATAACAGACAATCCAAACGGCGCGACACCGGCAACCCATTTGGCTATTTTGCGCAACGATGAAATGATTATGATTCCATACAAAAAAGGTTTATCAACCGCAACTGAAACAGAAATTATTTCTGATGAAATCCAAATGGGAGATAAAATTATAACTGGCCGTGTTGGTTCTATGACATCCAGCAAGAATAATATGATGCCTCGTGGACCAATGGGAGGAGGCGGAAGAAGATAAAAAACACCGGCAAATGCCGGTATTTTTTTAGTGGTTAGTGAATGAATTATTTTTAGTATTTATATAATTATGTTTTGGTGCAAATTCTTTAAATATCAATAAAATAACAATCTTGCCTCCACTAACCACTAATCACACAAAACAACCCTTGCGGTTGTGGGGCAGATACTGTATGCTGAAATCCATGATAAAGTCACTTAGTATTACAAATTTTAGAAACCATGAATGTGGCCGCATAACAACATACGAAAAAAACAATATTATTATTGTTGGGCCAAATGGAGCTGGGAAAACCGCAATACTGGAAGCCGTATCTGTATTATCGGGCGACCGTGGTATGCGTGGGGCCGCAATGAATGAATTGGCACGATTTGACGGAAACGGTGGTTTCAGTATATTTGCAGAGCTGAACAACGAAACACAAATCGCAATCCAATATAATCCAGGCGACACGAACAGACGCGCAAAAATCGACGGCGACAATGCACCTTTATCCGAACTGGCACGAAACATTCGCGTGATATGGATAACACCAAAAGAAGACAGACTGTTTGTAGACAGTGTTTCTGACCGACGGGCTTTTTTCGACAGACTGGCAACCAGTTTTGACGCATCACACGCAGGTCGTACCGCAAAATTATCTAAACTGATGTCTGAACGCGCGGGGGCGTTGAAAAATAACGCTGACACACATTGGCTGGACGCAATTGATACTCAGATTGCTGGCACTGCTGTTGCGGTGGCTGATGCGCGCATTAAATATGCAAGTGAGTTAAATTACTTTTTATCCCGATGCGCAATTTCTGTTTCTGGTATGCTGGAACAAATGTTGATTGACGGGATGTCCGCAGGCGACATCGAACGAAAATATCTGCAATACTTGCGCGAAAACAGGCTATTGGTCGGGGATAAAATGATTTTAGACGGTCCGCATAAATCTGACTTTGGCATATTTAATCAAAAATTAAATTTGCCGGCGCATCTGACCAGCACAGGCCAACAAAAAACGGTTTTAATAGATTTGATACTGGCACACGCAAAGTTAGTACACGCAAAAACAAATCAACAAATCATTATTTTATTGGATGAAGCTGCGGCGCACTTGGACGAAAACGCACGCAACAAAATGTTTGAAGAATTGGGGGCTGTTAACGCACAAGTTTGGGCAACAGGGTTGGAAAAAGATACTTTCAGCAATATTAAAAATGCAGTATTTGTCACTTGCCATAATGGGCAAATAAGTAATATACTGGTGGCGGAGTAAGATTATGGCACGAATTGATTATCAAACTTTATTAGACAATGCATTAAAGTCTGTTGTCAAAGACGCATTGGTTCACGCCCAGTTTAATGGGTTGGGTGATGGAACGCATTTTTTTATAACATTTCGCACACGCGATGCAGGCGTTGTATTACCGGATTTTTTGCGTATACGATATCCTGATATTATGACGATTGTATTACAGTATTCTTATAACAATCTGCATGTGTCGGACAAAGAATTTGGTGTACAACTGACATTTGATGGTCGCCCATTTTTTATACGCGTTCCTTTTTCTGCATTGGTTGAATTCAAGGATCCATCTGTTGACTTTATGTTATCTTTTCAAAACAAATCACAGGCAGCCGCTGCTGATAACGACATGGAATTACCACTGGACGAAAAACCAGACACTGTTCCAGACCCAGGGCGCGTTGTGTCGCTGGACGAATTTAGAAAGAATAGAAAACAATAAAAACACCGGCAAATGCCGGTATTTTTTTTAATAAGAGCCAAAATAATTTTTTACCCGTCTTCTGTATTTTTGAACAGGAATTAATAATGATAAAATTTTGCACGACGGAATTAAAATTCTGCGTACAGCCCAACTGTCGTGCAATTTTCTGTCCGTTTGCCCACGCAACCATCTGACGCCGCCATACTTTGGATTCTCTTTGTGTCTGGAAATAATTTTTACCATTGGCATTTCCGTGCTATTAACATGTTTCATTTTACCTTCGGGGAACCCGTATGCACGACCGCACAGTAAAAAGTCTTTATCTATCAAATATGCATTTAAATGACTTTCGTCGTCAACACGCGCAACTATGTTATTATCCAAGTCCTTTTTTATATTCTTTTTCAATGTTTTGCACATTTTTAAGAACGCATCGCTGGTGCCGCCATTGAACGCACCACAAACATAATGTTTTCCTTTGCCATAGGGGACATAGGCAGTTGATTCTGGGCGACGCTCGTACCCAAAAACATCTGGGTTTTCTGCAAAAATATCGCCACGGCGGCCAGGATGACTGCCAGCGACCAGACCATCATGCCATTGTGCAGGGATAATTTCAGCTAAATCTACGGGATTAACAAATTGCATATTCGCATTAAAAAAGTAGATATAGTCAAATTGTTCTAGTTCTTTTTGACGCTCTAAAAACATGTCAAAACGCAACAAAGTATCATATGGCCAACCCTTTTTCTGCGCTGGCGTAATTGTGACATTATCGGCATTTGAATACTCAAAAGATTTATTATCCGTCCATATAAAATAATGTTTTTCGCAAGAACCCAAATACTTTTCACAAGATTCATAAAAATCTTTCCAAAAAGTTATATATCTTCCTAACGCGATATATAAAATAGCAACTTTTTTCATTTATTCATCCCTTTGTCTTGTCCGGTGTTTATATTATACAATCTAAGTTTGTGTCGCAATAAAAAACACCGGCAAATGCCGGTATTTTTTAATACATTGTTTGCAGGACGTGTTTGTTTTTGTCCAGGTTCGACAACATTTTTCCACTGCCACATGCAACGCATGCCAATGGATTATCAACCAAGAACACAGGCAAACCTGTCGCAGCACGAATCGCGGCGTCCAACCCACGCAACAATGAACCGCCGCCAGTCATTGCAACACCAAGATCTGCAATGTCAGCCGACAATTCAGGTGGCGTCAATTCCAACGCCTGTTTTACTGTATCGACAATCTTGGAAACAGTTTGTTTTAGCGCATCCGCAATCTGTGATTCTGTGATAACAGTTTCGCGCGGTGTGCCAGACAGCAAATCACGACCTTTGATTTTCATTGTTAATTCTTTTTCTTTGTCTTTTGGCGAAATAGCAGTACCAATACGCTTTTTGATTTCTTCGGCAGAATTTTCACCAATTAACAAATTCTTATTTTTGCGAACATAGTCAATAATATCAATATCCATCTGGTCGCCCGCTGTACGCACCGCATTAGAATACACAATGCCACCCAGTGACATAACCGCAACTTCTGTTGTACCGCCACCAATATCCAACACCATAGAACCAACAGGTTTTTCAACAGGCAGCCCCGCACCAATCGCCGCTGCGGTTGATTCTTCAACAATATATACTTTGCGCGCACCAGCGGCGTCGGCCGCTTCTTGGATAGCACGGCGTTCCACCTGGGTCGCACATGATGGCACACAAATAATAATTAATGGCGCAGCCAATGGACTGCGATTATGAACCTTGCGAATAAAATATTTAATCATTTCTTCGGCAACTTCAAAGTCCGCAATAACACCATCGCGCAAAGGGCGCACAGCAGATATTGTCCCAGGCGTACGACCAAACATTTGTTTTGCCTCGGTCCCAACGGCCAAGATTTCTTTGCGGCCAATCAAGCGGTTTTCCGCAACAGCAACAACCGATGGTTCATTTAAAACAATGCCACGACCCTTGACATAAATCAGCGTGTTTGCAGTACCTAAATCAATCGCCATATCCGCAGAAAAAAATTTCATTAACCAATTATACATTGTTTACCCCACTAAAAAATTTTGCTTTTTTGAACTATAAATCAGCTTTTACCAAAAATCAAGGCAACCACACAAATTTATTTGATTTATATTATATTGTGCTATTATGCATATCACTATGATACGAGACACAATAAAAAAACATGAAGATTTTGCCGCAGACGACAACGACCCAACCGCACGTTGCGCATATTTTTTAGTGCGAAAAAAACCGGCAAAAATCGAGAATGATGCGCGATACGGCTTGATTGTGACTAAAAAGACTTTCAAGCACGCCGTCGACAGAAACCGTGCAAAGCGATTATTGCGCGACTGGATTTGCTTTAATGAAAAAATGTTGCAGCCTGATTCTGACTATGTGTTTGTTGCACGCCGCGATATACTGGGGGCATCACGCGAAGAAGGGCGCGTCGCAATGAAGAAAGCATTACACTTTTTAAAAAAGCAATAAAAATGCCTGAAAATTTATCTTTGCCAAAGAATATCGCTGTATTTTTTATAAACTTTTATCAGCGTGCGCTGTCGCCAATTTTTGGGGGCAGGGCAGCATGTCGCTTTACGCCGACTTGCAGCGAATACACCAAAACAGCCATAAAAAAATACGGTGTGTGGCGGGGCGTGCGTATGGGATTAAACAGAATTTGTCGTTGCAGACCGGGTGGCGGATTTGGGTATGACCCCGTGCCTTGACATCGGGCGGGAATATGCTACACTTTTATGGGTATAAGACAGAAATTATAACAAAGGATCAGAAATGTCTTTTCGTGCAACCGTTGAATCTATGTCAAAAATCATGGATGATATGGGAATTACAGAACTGGAATTGGAACGCCAATTTTTATTCGGCGTATATCGTAAACATATTCATTTATCTAAACAACAGGTTGCAACAACTGTTGCTGTTGCTGGTGGCGAAGTAAAAACAGACACCGTTCAAACAAAAAACAAACCTGTTGCAAACGCATTAAAATCACCAATGGTTGGTGTTGTCTATCTGGCACCAGAGCCGGGTGCAAAAACATTTGTATCTGTTGGCGCATCTGTCAAAGCGGGCGACACTGTCGCACTGGTCGAAGCGATGAAAACATTTAACCCTATTAAATCTGACAAAGATGGTGTCGTCAAAGAAATATTGGTGACAGATGGGGCCGCTGTTGAATTTGATCAACCTTTAATTGTAATTGAATAATATGCCACAAATAAAAAAAGTCTTGATTGCAAATCGCGGTGAAATTGCACTGCGTATAATTCGCGCATGTCGCGATATGGGAATTCGAACCGTTGCTGTGTATTCCACAGCAGACAGGGATGCAATGCATGTTCAACTGGCAGATGAATCTGTTTGTATTGGACCTGCGCCGGCAAAAGATTCTTATTTAAACGAATCCGCAATCTTAACCGCAGCATTATTAACAAACGCAGACGCAATTCATCCTGGGTACGGTTTTTTATCTGAACGCGCAGACTTTGCGCACAAGGTTGAAACACATGATATGATTTGGGTTGGCCCATCACCAGATATGATTCGTAAAATGGGCGACAAAGTTAACGCAAAGAAAACAGCTGTTGAGTGTGGATTACCTGTTGTACCGGGGTCTGATGGCGAATTAAAATCATTAGATCACGCACTGGATGTTGCCAAAGAAATCGGGTATCCCGTTATGTTAAAAGCGTCTGCTGGGGGTGGCGGTCGTGGTATGCGCCCCGTTATAAACGAAAGCGAGATGGCAGAGGCATATCAATTAACCAAAAACGAAGCACTTTCTGCGTTTGGTGATGATACGCTGTATATGGAAAAGTTATTGTTGCACCCCAGACATATCGAATTCCAAATTCTGGGTGACAAACACGGAAATGTCGTTGTGTTCGGGGAACGCGATTGTTCACTGCAAAGACGCAATCAAAAGGTTATGGAAGAATGCCCAGCGGCTATATTGTCACAAAAACAACGCGACGATATGATAGAAGTTTGTAAAAACGCCGCAAAAAAAATGGGCTATACAAATGCCGGCACTTTTGAATTTATGTTTGAAGACGGCAAATTCTATTTCTTGGAAATGAATACCAGATTACAGGTTGAACATCCTGTGACAGAAATGGTTTATGGCGTTGATTTAGTTCGCGAACAAATCAGAATAGCGGCCGGCGAAAAGTTGGGATATACACAATCTAATGTGATTCCAAACGGTCATGCAATTGAATTCCGCGTCAATGCCGAAGACCCAGAAACATTTATTCCAAACCCTGGGAAAATTACACTGTATGCGCCATCAGGCGGATTAGGCGTTCGTGTCGACAGCGCTGTTTACACAGGATACACAATTCCACCAACATACGATTCTATGATTGCAAAATTAATCGTTCATGCACAAAACAGACCTGCGTGTATTATGCGTGCGACACGCGCACTGGATGAATTTGTTATAGAAGGTGTAAAAACAACATTGCCTTTGCAAAAAAAGTTGTTAAACAACAAAGATGTAAAACAACTGAATTTTGACAATCATTGGTTGGAAGAATTCTTGAAAAAAGACTAAAAAAGCCGGCAAATGCCGGTCTTTTTTTATCTTTTATTAAATATTTGCAATTTGGTTTTTCTTTGTTATAATCTTTGTCGCAATGGGTGGTTAGCTCAGTTGGGAAGCCGCGTTACGTTAACATCGTAAAGGTCGTTGGTTTCTGGACATGGCACCCCGTATAAGCTTTTGGGTGGTTAGCTCAGTTGGTTAGAGCGTTACGTTGACATCGTAAAGGTCGTTGGTTCGAGTCCAATACCACCCACCACGATTTAGGAAAAAATAAAAAATGATGCGAATGCAAATTTAATCTTAGAAAACAATCAACGGGAATCATCTAGACGCCCCCGTTGGCGTCTATTTTTTTAAAAACACAGGCAAAAGGAAACGATAAAATGGCAAACAAATATTTAATTACATCTGCACTACCGTATGTTAATGGCGAACTGCATCTGGGGCATTTGGTTGGCTGCTATTTACCATCCGATGTTTATGCGCGTTTTTGCCGTGCGCGCGGTCGCGATGTTTTGTATGTATGTGGCGCAGATGAACATGGAACACCTGCGATTGTTGGCGCCGCATCCGAAGGTTTGCCCGTTATCGAATATAACAACAAATATTACAATAAACATTTACAGGCAGTAAAAGATTTTGACTTGTCTTTTGATTTGTATGGTCGCACACATACAGAAAAGCAAGAAAAATTGATTCATGAATTATTTACGCGTCTGGATGAACAAGGGTTAATAGAAGAACGCGAAACAATCCAACCGTTTTCTGTTGATGACGATATGTTTTTGGCCGACCGTCAATTGGTGGGCACCTGTCCAAAATGTGGCTATGAAAATGCACGCGGGGACCAATGCGATAATTGCAGTGCAACATACGAAGCAACCGAATTGTTAAATCCGCGCAGCACCATTTCAAATAGTACAAACATCGAAAACAGACCAACAAAAAACCTGTTCTTTTTGGCATCAAAAATAGAAAATATTTGGAAGCAGTGGTTGTCTGAACACGCACCAAAATGGTCTAAATCTGCAGCGGCAATTGCACGCGGTTGGGCAAACGAAGGATTGCGCGACACATCTATTACCCGTGATTTAAAGTGGGGAATTCCTGTGAATAAGCCAGGATATGAAAACAAAGTTTTCTATGTTTGGTTTGATGCGCCATGGGGATATGTTTCTATTTCTCAGGCAGCGAACGAAAATTGGGCAGATTGGTGGAAAAATCCAAACGCGCACTATGCACAATTTATGGGTAAAGACAATGTAAAATTCCACTCTGTATTTTTCCCAGAACAACAATTGGCAATGAACGACAACTGGAAAACAGTAGACATGTTAAAGGGTATGAACTTTTTGAATTTTGAAGGCGGCAAATTTTCAAAATCGCAAAATCGCGGAATCTTTTTAAACGACGCTATCACAATTGCACCGGCAGATTACTGGCGTTACGCTTTGTTGGCGTCTGCGCCTGAAACAGATGATACTGATTTTACAATTGCACGATTTGCAGATGTTGTAAACAAAGATTTAAACGGAATGTTGGGCAACTTTGTATCACGTGTTTGCAAATTAACACAAAAGAATTTTGGTAATACGGTTCCTGCGTCTGGTGACCTTGATTCAGAACTGGAATCACAAATAAACGAAAAAATAAGCGAGTTAACAGATGCGCTGGATGCATGCGAATTTCGTAAATCTATTGCGGCTTTGCGTGGACTGTATTCGATTGCAAATGAATATATGACAAAAATGGAGCCATGGGCGTTGGTAAAAAGTGGCGACACTGCGCGCGCAGGGGCCGTTTTAAACGAGTGTTTCCAAATGATTGATTTGTTTGCCCGTGTATCTGCGCCATTTATTCCAGACGCGGCATCAAAAATACAAAATGTTTTTGTGAAAGCGTTGGATTTATCATGGCCTGAAAAGTATGAACACAGGGTTGCAGATAATGCTGAATTTGTTGTGCCAGAAAACCTGTTCAATCGTATTGATGACGAAACTGTTGCCATGCTGGTTGAAAAATACGCAACAAAGAAAACAAACAACACACCAAAGCCCGTTGTTGCGGAAATTGTTGAAGTAAAAAATCATCCAACGCGCGAAGATTTACATATTTTGTCTGTAAATTATGGTGCTGATGAAAATGTACAAATTGTATGTGGCGCACCAAATGTGCGTATTGGGCTGCGCGGTGTATTAGCGCCTGTGGGTTCAAAATTACCAATATCTAAAAAGCCCCTGGCCCAGCGCACAGTCGCAGGTGTTGAATCATTTGGCATGATGTGCAGCGCCGCAGAATTAGGTATTGGCAACGATGATTCCGGAATTGTCGAATTAAGCCCAGAACACAATATTGGCGAAGAATACAAGTAAAATGTCAGACACACGCGTTGTTTTAATTTCTTGTTGTGCACCGTGTTCGTCGGGCGCGATTGAACAGTTGGCAAAGAATAAAATCGATGGTGTGTCTGATTTTATAGTTTTGTTTTACAACCCTAATATTTTTCCAGAATCAGAATACACCAAGCGTATGGCGGAGCAAATAAAATACTGTAAAAAATTGGGCGCGGAATACGCGGTTTTAGAATACGACCACGAAGCATGGCGTGACGCCGTTCGTGGATATGAAACAGCCCCAGAACGCGGTCCGCGTTGCAGTTTATGCTTTGAATACAGATTCAAGCGCGCGGTAAAATTTGCGCGCGAAAATGGATACAATGCCATCGCCAGCGTTTTGGGCGTATCGCGCCACAAAGACCAATCTCAGGTTGATGTTGCTGCACAAAGCGTATGCACAGATGATGTTCAATATATGCCGATAAAATGGGATGAGGAACTGCGCGTAAAAATAAATCGCGAATCAGATTTTTATCGCCAAAATTATTGCGGCTGTGAATTCAGTATCAGAAAAATATAAACACCCTTACTGCCTATTGACAGCCATTATATATTTGCGATTGGGGAATTTTCGTCTATAATGTCAAAAACAAAGGTATAAACATGGCATCTATTTTTGTATTCCCAGGCCAAGGGGCACAATCCGTTGGTATGGGAAAAGATTTATATGAATCAAACGCCGCAGCGCGCGCTGTCTTTGACGAAGTTGATTCCGCATTGGGTGAAAAATTGTCAGATATTATTTTTAATGGCCCTGCAGAAACATTGACATTAACCGCAAATGTTCAGCCTGCTATTATGGCAACATCTATCGCAATGCTGCGTGCCAGCGGTGTGTCATTACCCGAATTTGTTGCGGGGCATTCTTTGGGTGAATATACGGCGCTGTGTGCCGCCGGCGCATTAAGCGTTGGGGACGCCGCAAAATTACTGCGCGCACGCGGAAACGCAATGCAGACGGCCGTACCGGTTGGTCACGGATTAACCGCAGTAGTTTTGGGTATGGATATTGAGGCGCTGCGTAAAATCTGTGATGAAAATGGATGCGATGTCGCAAACGATAACAGCACAGGTCAGGTTGTGATTTCTGGTGCAAAAGAAGCAGTGGAATCTGCTATGGCTGCCGCCAAAGAGCAGGGCGCCAAACGCGCAATGCCATTGGCATTGTCTGTGCCTGTACATTGCAGAATTCAACAACCTGCCGCAGATGCAATGGCAAAAGCATTAGAATCTGTTAATATAAAAACACCATCTGTACCATTAATTTCAAACAAAACATGTACACCACTGACGGATGTAAACGAAATTAAAAACGCGTTGGTGTATCAAATGACACACGGTGTGCGTTGGCGTGAAAGCGTTTTGAATATGGCAGAACTGGGCATTACAGAAATGATAGAAGTCGGACCAGGTTCTGTTCTGACAGGATTATGTTCACGCATTACAGATAAAATAACAGCAAAAAAATTGGAGATATAAGATGTTTGATTTAACAGGACGCGTTGCATTAATCACAGGTGCCACAGGCGGTATTGGGTGCGCAATTGCAAAAAAAATGAAACAGGCTGGCGCAACAGTCGTTGTTTCTGGTCGCAATATCGCAAAACTGGACGCTGAATTTGGTGATGATTATATTAAAATTCCATGCGATTTGGCAACCGAAGGGGGTGCCGTCGAATTGATTATGGAAACAATCGAAAAAGCCGGAAAAATCGATATTTTAATCAACAACGCAGGTATCACAAAAGATACTTTATTAATGCGTATGAGCGACGAACAATTTGAAGATGTGATTAACACAAACTTGCGTTCATGCTTTAAAATGTGCCGTGCTGCAATTATGCCTATGATGAAAAACAGATATGGTCGTATTATTAATATGGCGTCTATTATCGGCGTTATCGGTGGCGCAGGTCAGGCAAATTATGCAGCATCCAAAGGCGGTATGATTGCAATGACAAAATCAATCGCAGCCGAAGTCGCATCACGCGGGATTACAGCAAATGCAATTGCGCCAGGTTTTATAAAAACACCTATGACCGATGTTTTGCCAGAAGAATTAAAAAAGACATATTTGGCACAAATTCCAGCCGGACGATTTGGCGAACCAGAAGATATTGCAAATGCATGCGTTTTCTTGGCAAGCGAAGAGGCGTCTTATATCAACGGCCAGGTTTTACATGTAAATGGTGGTATGGGTCGTTTCTGATGCGCGAATTTGATGTAATTGTTATTGGTGGTGGACACGCAGGGGTCGAGGCAGCAGCAGCTGCTGCGCGGCGTGGTGCAAAAACACTGTTGTTAACACAAAGTTTATCTGACTTAGGCGCACTGTCTTGCAACCCAAGTATTGGCGGTCCCGGCAAATCACAAATGGTTGCAGAAATAACAGCGCTGGGCGGGGTTATGGGGCGCGCCGCCGACAGGTCTGGGATACATTGGCGCACACTGAACGCGACACACGGCGCCGCAACCCAGGCACTGCGCGCACAGATTGACCGCGATTTATATCACAATGCTGTTGTAGATATTTTGTCTGAATATAACAATCTGGAAACCGTATTCGAAAAAGTTGAAACACTGGATATAAAAAGCAAAACTATTAATGATAAATACATTACTAAATCTATTGTCTTTACAACTGGTACTTTTTTACAAGGTGTTGTGACGCGCGGCACCGAAAAAATACCGTCTGGACGCTTGCAAGACAACGGAACATATCAAGATAACGATAAAAATATTTCGAATATCTTGGCTGAAAATGGCTTTAAAATTTTGCGTCTAAAAACAGGAACACCTGCACGAATTAAAAAGGATTCTATTGATTTTTCTGTATGTGAAATTCAGCCGGGCGATAGACCGCACGACTGGTTCGCAGATGGTGACGAAAACAACAATTACGACAGTGTTTGCTATATCACACACACAACAGAAAACACCCATAATGTAATTCGTGAAAATATAAAAAATGCACCTATGTATAATGGCGATATCATCGGCACTGGCCCCCGTTATTGCCCCAGTCTGGAAGATAAAGTTATGCGATTTCCAGAACATACATCGCATCATGTATTCTTGGAACCCGAAGGGTACAACAGCGATTTAATTTATCCCAATGGTATATCAACCAGCTTTGGCGCAGACACCCAAGACAAGTGGATTCGCACAATTCCGGGGCTGGAAAACGCACAGATTGTTCGATATGGATACGCAATCGAATATGACGCAATTGATGCGCGCGCATTGAACGACAAATTACAATCCAAAGATTTACCATACTTGTTCTTTGCGGGACAAATTAATGGCACATCTGGATACGAAGAAGCTGCCGCCCAGGGTCTGGTTGCTGGTGCAAATGCTGCAGCATATGCGTTAGGGATTGAACCGTTAATTTTAGACAGAACAAACGCGATGATTGGTGTTTTAATTGACGATATAACCACACTGGGGGTTGATGAGCCATATCGTATGTTCACATCGCGCGCTGAATATAGACTGTCGTTGCGATGCGATAATGCAATCGCACGACTGGGGAAAACAGGCGTCGAACTGGGCTTATGCAGCCAGCAATGGTATGAAAAAATATACAATCTGAAAAAAGATATTATTGAGCAAAACGATAAATTCTATGCAGGCTATATCGCACGCAACGAACGGGAAATCGCAGCATACAAGCGTGATGCAAATTTAAAAATTCCAGCTGATTTTAAATACGATAATTTGCCGGGACTGACCAATGAATTAATTGAAAAACTAAACGCTACACGCCCTGAAAATATCGCAGACCTGTCACGCATATCGGGCATGACACCAGCAGGTATTATGGTTGTTATGCGTAAAATAAAATCATAAAAAATATATGGAATTTGTTTTTATTATGACTTATAGTACAGAGCAATGCCGGTATAGCTCAGCTGGTAGAGCATCTCATTCGTAATGAGGGGGTCGTAGGTTCAAGTCCTATTACCGGCACCATTATAAAAACCGCCCAATTGGGGCGGTATTTTTATTTTGTCTTTTGAAGTTGGGATAATATTTTCTTGTTTTGAATTGCAACCTTTTTCAGGTATTCCAAAATCAAACTTTCTGCGTCGTTTACCTGAACAAACATCATATACTTGCAATTACACGCAGAATCACCACATGTAGCGTCTTCTTGTGCAAAAGGACACTTTTTTGTTATGGCTTTGCAATACTTTTTTATCATTTTTTACCTCTTTGGCGACAAATGTAATATAAAAATAAAATTTGTCAACCTTTTTCTTTCTAAGAAGACTTGCAATTTATATTTTTATGGTGTAGTCTTTGTGTCATGAAACAAACAACAATAATTATTATTAAATAATGGTCACACGCGCTTTGGCGGTGGCTGGGGCGCATGGGCGCCTTTTTTTAATGATAAAACGGAGCGATATTATGGCATACAGAAAAACAGACCCACGTGCCGATTTTACTGCACTGGAACAAGAAGTATTAAAATACTGGCAAGAAAACGATACCTTTCATAAAACACTGAACAAAACAAAACAAGGTCAGCCTTTTAGTTTCTTTGACGGTCCTCCGTTTGGAAACGGTTTGCCTCATTGGGGACATTTGGGGGTATCTGTGGTCAAAGATATGGTGTCACGATTCCAGACAATGAATGGCAAATATGTTAAACGCGAATTGGGTTGGGATTGTCACGGTTTGCCCGCAGAAAATTCTGTCGAAAAGAAACAGGGCAGACCTGCAAAAGACATTGTTGCAAATGACGGCATCGCTGCGTTCTGTGATATGTGTAAAACAGATGTTTTAACATATACAAATGAATGGAATCGTTTTATAAATCGTATGGGACGCTGGGTTGATATTGGCGATGAATATGGCTATAAAACGATGGATAAAAACTATATGGAATCTATGCTATGGACACTAAAATCTTTGTATGAAAAAGGTCTGTTGTACAAAGATTACAGCGTAAATCCATACGACTGGGTTAATGGTACAGTTGTTTCTAATTCCGAAGCATCCCAAGATTATCGCGAAATTGTTGATGACGCCGTGACTGTTTGGTTTGAACTGGAAAATGGCGACCGTGTTATCGCATGGACAACCACACCATGGACATTACCTGCGAATTCTGCATTGGCTGTAAATCCAAATATGGAATATCTGCGTATGAAAGATGAAGACGGCAGCGTTTATGTAGTTGCAAAAACCAGATTAAAGGCTTACGAAAAACAATTTGCAAACGCAACTGAAATCGAATGCGTCAGGGGTTCTGATTTGGTTGGCAAACATTATACACCACTGTTTCCATATTATGCAGGACAGTCTGATTTGCTATTCCAAGTAATTCCTGCAGATTATGTGTCTGATTCTGACGGTACAGGCATCGTTCATATCGCACCTGCATACGGGGCAGACGATTTTTGGGCAGCAAAAAATATAGATGCAAAATTCCCTGTTCTGTTAAATGTTGATACATACGGAAACTTTGATGAAACAGTCGTTGATTTTGCAGGCGAAAATATATTTGCTGCAACACCAAAAATAATGGATTGGTTGAAAACTAACGGAAAATTGGTCAAAAAAGAACAATATAAACACAGCTATCCGTTTGGTGACCGCAGTAAAGAAAAACTGATTCAGCGCGCAACAGATTCTTGGTATATCGATGTACCAAAAATCAAAGACAAATTGTTGGCGAATAACGCACGCGTTAACTGGACCAGTGCCGGCGAAAGATTCCGTTCTTGGATTGAAAACGCGCGCCCTTGGTCAATATCACGCAACCGTTTTTGGGGTATGCCTTTGCCAATCTGGGAACGCGACGGTGAATACAAAGTATTTGGCTCTATCGCAGAACTGGAAGAATTCTTTGGTGTAAAAGTTGATGATTTACATCGTCCAACACTGGATAAGTTAACAAAAGACGGATGGACACGCATTTCTGATGTGTTAGATTGCTGGGTTGAATCTGGCTCTATGCCATGGGCGTCTTTGCATTATCCATTTGAAAATCAGGACCAGTTCGAAAAAACTTTTCCTGCAGATTATATTATCGAAGGTCAAGACCAAACACGCGGTTGGTTCTATGCGCTGATGGTATTAGCGACCGCGTTGTTTGATAAACCAGCGTTTATGACTGTGTCTGCAAACGGTATGGTGGTCGATGAAAACAAAAAGAAGTTTTCTAAATCACTGCGCAACTTTGTTGACCCATCTGAACAAATCGAACAATATGGCGCAGACGCTGTGCGCTTGTTTATACTGGGATCAAACTTTATGAAGGCGGAACCAGTACCAGTTGATAAAGAAGGTAAAGTATTTACAGAATCGGCAAAAACAATTCAAACGCCTCTGTGGAACGCGTACCACTTCTTTACACTGTATGCCAACGCAGGTAATGTGACAGCAAAACAGGTCGATACAACAAACAATGCATTGGATAAATACATATTATCTGAATTAAATGAATTGGTCGATACTGTTGGAAATTCGTTAAACGAATATAAACCAGATACCGCAATCAAAGAACTTGTTCGATTCTTGGATATATTAAACAACTGGTACATCAGACGCGGACGTGCGCGTTTCTGGGACGAAGAACAAGATGCGTTTGATACGCTGTATACAGTACTGGTGACACTGTGTCGCGTATTGGCACCATTTGCACCATTTATATCTGAATATATCTATCGCAATTTAACAAGTAATGAATCTGTTCATTTAACAGACTGGCCAAATGTACAACTGTCAGATAAAAAAATTGTTGCAGATATGCGCCGTGTACAATCGATTGTTTCTGTTGGGAAACAGTTGCGCGAACAGTATAAACTGCGCAATCGTTTGCCTTTGAATTCGTTGACTGTTGCTGGCTTAAATATGCCTGAATATGGCGATATAATCAAAGATGAGTTAAATGTAAAATCTGTTAAATTTGATGAAAACATATCGACAGTTGCAGATTCTTTCATTTACTTAATCACACCAAAAATCGGTGCGCGTTTGGGCGGGGCGTTAAAGGAAATTATTCCTGCTGTTAAACGCGGTGAATACGAATTGGTTGGTGATACTTTGGTTGTGGCTGGTCATACATTGAACGCAGATGAATTCGAAAATCGTTTGACTGTACGCGAAGGCGTGTCTGGTGCTGCATTACCTGATAACGCTGCGGTTGTTGTTCTGGATACAGAAGTTAATGCAGATTTGATTGCCGAAGGATTGGCAAACGATGCGTTGCGCTTTATCCAAGACACACGCAAAGTCGCAGGTCTGGATGTTTCAGATAGAATAATCTTGACATATTCTGCGGACCCTGCATTGGCAAATGCAATAGAACAACACAAAAAACGCATCATGCGTGACGCGTTGGTTGTTGAAATGGTTGTCGGCGACGGCGAATTTAACAAAGATATCGAAGGATACAGCCTGTCGATTTCTGTAAAGAAAGCTTAATATGACTCCAACACAATACTTTGAAATGGTTCCGCCAACAATTGATATGACTATTCGGTCGGAACTGTTTCATACTAATGAATTTAATTTTGCGGTGGCGGTTATTTTATCTGCCCAGGCGACCGACAAAAAAGTTAATGAGGTGACCCCAGCTTTGTTTGAGGTTGCACCGACACCGCAAAAAATGCTGGAACTGGGACTGGACGGGTTAAAAGAACATATACGCGTCATTTCTTTTTTTAACAACAAAGCAAAAAACATTATTGCATTGGCGGAACAATTATCTGAGATTGGTATGACGGATGTTTTCCCAGAAAAATTTCACAATCGGGACGAATTAATGAAATTACCTGGAATTGGTCAAAAAACCGCTAATGTCGTTTGCAATGTTTTGTGGGGCGCACCAAACATCGGTGTAGATACTCATGTTTTCAGAAATGCACACAGATATGGTTGGGTTAACAAGTCTGATAACACACCAGAAAAAGTCGAAAAAAAATTACTAAAAAAAATTCCAAAAGAATTTCATCCTATTGTTAATCATGTAATGGTATTGCACGGTCGCTATGTTTGCAGCGCGTTGCGCCCAAAATGCGAAAAATGCCCAGTTGCAAAAGTATGCCCGGTTGCATCAGGAAAAGGTACCGATTGCAAAAAACATTAAATTTTCATAATATAAACATCACAGACACTGCATGACGAAAACGGACTTTACATAAGACCCGAACCCACATCCCTAGGTGCAATGTTTGTTCGTAAAAAGCCGGTGTTTGCCGGCTTTTTTATATCTTTTCCCAATGACAGATTACAATCGCATGTTCTGTATCGCCTGTCATAATTTTGTGACGCGACACCAAACCATCAATTGCAACATCTATGCGAATTTCTGGCGTATCTGGCGAAACTTCTTTTTTAAAATTTATATCTATCTTTTTTAATTTATGTTCGCTGCGATATTTATAACCAACGCTTTCTGTTGCCCATACAGCATACACTGCGTTATTAATATGTTGATTAACATCAATATCATCAAAACGACATTTCATAGTATGTGTTTTATTTGTTTCAAAGTCTGCAAACTTTTCAAAAGCACAATTATAAGAACGAATTGGGGTCACAACATCTGGCGATAAATGATTTGCCAATGGCAATGGTCTGCGGCGTGCCATATCAATCAAAATCCACTGCGAAGTCGCACGAACCATCAAACGATTATCGGCACCGCGTATTTCAAAATCACGTGTTGCGCGCAATGCGTCTTGGCAAGAAGGCCATGTAATAAAGGTAAGCTCTTCGCCCTCGGCCGGTAATTCAATAATATCGACCAGATAATACATTACAACCCAGCCAATATTGTTTTCCAAACAGTATGTTCGGCCACAGCCCAGAATTTCAGCATGTCTGTCTGCGATAGATTGCAGTTCGTTCATCAATATTAATGGACGAACATAACCAAACCTGTCGCATTGATATGCCTGTAAAATTCTGGTTTCGACCAATTTGTCTGCCATGGATTACCCCTGAACATTTTGCATAACAACAAAATCCAGCGCATCACCCAATACAATTTCATTTGCGCGTGCAGCAGATTTAATCAAGCCATGCAGTTCGCTTGGTGTATTGGACGGGATTGTCAAAGTTTCCAACTTTGCACCGTTGCCAACTTTGCGGTCTGTGCGCAAACCACGGATATTTTTCAACAAATCCAGCGCAATGTTCATTTGTTCAACATCTGTATCGTATTCAGATTTTTGTGTTGGATATTCTGTTAGATGCAATGTTTCGCCACCTTCAAATGATTTGTATATTTTCTGCCACAGTTCTTCGGTCAAGAACGGAATAAACGGTGCATACAAACCGATTATTGCGCGCAGCACTGTATACAAAGTCCATTGTGCAGACAATTTTGATTCTGCACTGTATTTTTCAGGCGCCCAGAAACGGTCTTTGATAAATTCCAGATACTGGTCACAGAATATATCCCAGAAGAATGTATCAATCGCTGCGCGTGAATTATAGTTGTCAAACTTGTCCAAATGTTTACGCGTTTCGGCGATTGTTTTGTTTAATTCACTTAACACCCATCTGTCTTCGATAAAGCGTTCGCTGACCGGAATTTGTTTCGCGGTTTCTGGTTCAAAATCAGACAAATTCATCAGAACATATTTTGACGCATTCCATAATTTTGTCAGCAGTTTTGAACCACGTTTGACTTCGTCATCACTGTATCGAATATCTGTACCAATTGGCGCAGTTGAAATCCAATAGCGCAACGCATCAACTCCAAATTTTTCAACAGTATCTAATGGATCTGTACCATTGCCTTTGGTCTTGGACATTTTTTGACCTTTGCTGTCGCGAATAAGTCCATGAAAGTTCACCGTATGGAACGGAACATCGCCCATTACATAAATTCCCATCATAACCATACGCGCAACCCAAAAGAAAATAATATCAGCAGCCGTATACAGCAAATTTGTTGGATAATATTTTTCTAGTTCCAGTGTTTTTTCGGGCCAGCCTAATGTTGAAAATGGCCACAAACCAGAAGAAAACCATGTGTCCAAAACATCTGGGTCGCGTGTTAATTTTTTGCCGCCAGACATTTTAATTGCTTCTTCTTCGGTTTCTGCAACATAGATTTCGCCTTCTTCGTCATACCATGCAGGAATATGATGCCCCCACCACAACTGGCGAGAAATGTTCCAAGGACGAATATTTTTCATCCAAGACATAAACAAATTGTATCTGTGTTCCGGCATAAATTTGATTTTGCCTTCTTCGACCGCTTTGATTGCTGGTATTGCCAACTTTGGCGCATCAACAAACCATTGGTCCGTTAAAAATGGTTCAACTGGCACACCGCCACGTTCTGAATATGGCGTTGGAATAATTTTGTCTTCAATTTTTACCAACAGCCCTGCGGATTCAATATCTTCTACAATTGCGGCACGCGCAACATATCTGTCCATACCACGATATTTTTCCGGCACAACAGGATTGTCGTTCATTTTGGCATCAGGTGTCAAAATACAAACCGGTGTTAAATTATGACGTAAACCAACTTCGTAATCGTCAAAGTCATGCGCAGGTGTAATTTTTACAGCCCCAGTACCCTTTTCTGGGTCTGCATGTTCGTCACCAATAATTGGGATTTCAATATCGGTTAATGGGATAATTGCTTTTTTACCAATCAGATGATTCAACTTTTCGTTTTCTGGATGAACTGCAATCGCCTGGTCACCAAATAATGTTTCAGGACGCGTTGTCGCAATTTCAATTACGCCACCATCAACCAATTGATAATTAAAATAATAGAACTTACCCTTTTCGTCGCGGGTTTCAACCTCTAAATCCGATACAGATGTTTGCTGTTTTGGGCACCAATTAACCAGGCGCTTTTCACGATAAATTAAGCCTTCGTTATACATTTTAACGAACAATTTTGTGACTGCGCTGGACAAGCCTGCATCCATTGTAAAGCGTTCGCGTTTCCAAACAGGGGTCACACCAAAAATATGCAACTGATTTAAAATCTGACCACCTTTGTCGTTTTTCCATGCCCATGCATGCGCCAATTTTTCTTCGACGCTTAAAGAGTGAGGGTTAATACCGCGTTTTGACAAGTCGCGTTCAACCAACAACTGGGTTGCAATAGATGCGTGGTCGGTTCCCGGCTGCCACAAAACATCAAATCCAGCCATACGCTTGTACCGACACATGATATCTGTTAAAACCTGATTCAACGCATGTCCCATATGCAAACTGCCCGTCACATTTGGTGGTGGCATCATAATGCAAAAAGATGGTTTGCTTGACTTTACATCGTTTGCCCAAAAATCATTTTTATCCCAAAACTCTTGGATTTTTGTTTCTATTTCGCGCGGACTGATATTTTTACCAAGTTCTATGTTCATTTTTCTTACCAATTTTGTACAAAATTTAACTTAAAGTTAATCCTAGCAGATTAAATTCAAATTTCAAGCAACAAACAATATGAAAGAAAGGGATTTACAGACCTGATAAAAACTGATATAATTAATTAAATTAATATGTGTTGTGATTTGCGCAACACATAAAAAAGGTTGGAATTCTGGGCGTTTGCCAGAACACAGGGAGAAATCTATGAAAAGCCAAAAAGTCGCAGAAACATTAAAGAATGCTGTTGGAACGGTTTTCTTGTTGGCGGGTGCGTTTTTTGTATGTTCAACATTTTTGTCAATGCGGTCTGTATTTGCGGACCCAATTGCACCTGTTGATGAAACGGCATACGCAACACCCCAGGCGGCACGGGCAAACGCAAATCCACGCGCATCTGGTCGGGCCAGCCCACGCAATTCAAACGCAACTTCACGCGCAACAGTTGCACGCACTGCAACAAACACACGCGCAACCGCAAATCCACGCGCAGTTGCCAGCAGAAATGTTAATGCACGCACCACAGCGCGCACCGCAACCGCAAATCCACGCGCAAACAATGTAATTTCAACACGCGGAACAACAATCACTAAACGTAATGTTGTGTCGCGTAATGGCGCAAATACTGTTTCAACACGCGCAGGTGCCGCGACCACACGCAATGTTCGTGCGCGCACCGCAACAACAACTGCGGCTGATAATGCACGCGTATCTTTACAGGGCAGTGCAATTCGCGGCAACACTGGCACCGGCACAACTTTGTCTTATTTGTCCAGTAAACTGTACACCGGGAACTATTCAAACATTATTGATTCCAGCACAGGATTGATTTCAACAGATGCGTTTAATAACTGTATGGAATCATATTACACATGTATGGATGAAATTTGTACCGCCCGCAATCAGGCACAGCGTCGTTGTGGTTGCGCAGGTCGTGTCACCGCCTTTGCTGAGGCAGAAGCCGCATTAGAGACCGCAAACGAAGAACTAATTCGTGCGTCTGGTGAATTAGCATTATTGATTGCCAACAAGGGTAAAGATGTTTCCGATGCGTTTCAATTAACAGACGCTGAAAAAGTTATGAACTGTGTTTCATGGCAGGATATTACTGAACAATATGGAACAGACTCTCCAGAAGCAATTGAGTGGTGTTCTAATCATGGAATATATGAGTCTGGAAAAGAAGTTGCAATTTGTAAAAAGCCCGAATATTGTTCAGAAACAGGAAACGATTTTGGGTTTAATATAGAAAATATTGACGGAACAGGCTCTGATATCTTAGCAAATCTGCAGGCATGGGCAAACGCCAAAGAAAACACTATCACCATTTTGGTTGACGATGAAGACAGTTTGTTAAGCGCATTCGAAAACACATCTGGTATCGTCAGCAGCTTAGCAGGCATTGGATCAAGCATAACATCAGACGACAGCAAACCAGATTCATTAGCGACTAAATGGGGTTATGAATTGTTCAAGCATGCGCACAATGAAGTTTGCAGCCGCGTTCTTGACTCATGCTTTAACGGAATTTATGAAGCGTGTGGAACACCACCAAGTGGTGGCAAATGCGCAACAGGTCAATCATCAAATTGTCCATATAACTATAATTCCAGAATAACATTGACCAGCAATAACGAAATTGAATTATTAGAACGCGGTTCCACAGGTTCAACAAACAGCAGTGCGACTTGCTTTGGGTACACAACAACAACAGGCGACCCATATTCAAATCTGCGTGGTCCTGTTGCTGATGCGCGCCGCAGTATTATGAACAAATATTTGTTGGATGCAAATGCAGACTGTGACGCATACGGTGAACAACTGCGCGCAACTGCACAGAATATTGCATATCAAAAAGTCGCTGCACAACAGTCGTTGCAACAAAAGCGTCTGGAATTTAAGTTAGAAGAAGAAGAAGAAATCTTGACAGCTGCACAAACTGCGATGTCCAACTTTAATGAATGTTTAACAGAAATATTTGACTGTTACACAGAAGTTTCAGAAGACGAACCTACATGGCCAACGGCGCGTGTAAAAACATATTGCGCACAAATGTCGAATGTTCCACACTGCTATGAAGAAATGATTTGTACCCCGAATGGCGCACAATTCTTGGCAGTCATCGACAAAGCAGATAGCGAGTCCTGCTCGAACGTTCAAGATTATACAAAGAACACTTGCCGCAATGTTGTCACACTGAACGAAATTTTGAACGGCGCGTTTAAAGAATCGCTTGAAAATTTTACGCCGGAATATAAAGATGGACAAAATTCAGAAAAGTTACGTGAACACTGTTTGCGTAAAGCAATGGGTATAAACATGTCCGGTGAAACAGGGGATGGAGACGAATGGAATATCCGTAGCTGGCAAGCACCAAAAAATGATTAATAAAAATAAACCCGCCAAATAGCGGGTTTTATTTTTATAAAAAAACCTGAAATATGGTTTTTTTTATGGTATAATTAAAGACATGAAAAAATCACTGTGGTTTTGGTTATCTTTTGTTGTTGCCATTATTCTGGCAATCTATTTCAGCGTGCGCGTTGTAATGATTGGTCTGGGACATGGCGGCGCCGCAATGGTGCACAGTATTTCTGTTTCTGCTGACCAAAACGACAAGGATTTATCTGCGTTGGCGGCGGCCGCAACAATCGCGCCAAATACACGCGTTTATTCTGTTGATTTAGATATGTTAAACAATCGCGTTATGGCTGTTCCTGGGGTAAAAAATGCTGCGGTGCGCAGATTGCCAAATGGAAACATTTCTGTGCGCGTTGCAATGTATCGCGCGGTGGCGTTATGGACAGACGGACAAAACTTTTTCCCATTATCCGCAGACGGAACGATTGTAAATAAACCAACAGATGTTCGTGACGCATCCCATGTGGTTTTTCGTGGCACTTTGCCACAGGACATAACAGAAATAACACGCGCTGCACATAATTTGGTCGGGCATTTGGATACCTTGGAATGGATAGAAGACAGACGCTGGAATTTATATACAAATAACGGAATTACTGTTATGTTGCCTGAACAAAACCCAATCGCTGCAATTGGCGCGTTGATAAGCTTGAACAACAACCATCAGATTCTGAATAAAGATATAAAACTGATTGATATGCGTGATGATGCGCGTATTTTGGTAAAGTAAAAAAATGAATTTATTTGATTCATCTTTTCTGTGTCTGGATGTTGGCACATATGGTGTGCGAGGTATGGCGCATCGTGTCAGAAACGCAAATATTGACAAGTCTGCTTTTTTCACAGTCGATAATCCAGATACTGTTTTTGCCATAACATCTGTGATTGACGAATTAGAAAAACAAATCGGCGCACATTTTGACAGTGCTTTTATTACCGGGAATTTTGGCGCATCCATATTCGAAATGACCGCAAAGCGCACTGTATGGGACGGCGAACATAAAATCAATATATCTGATGTGCATTCACAACTGGCACAGATTACGCCACCCGATGGATTTTTGCCAATGCACATTGTGCCGCTGCGCTATGATACGCCATCTGCACGAAATGTTGCAACCCCCGTTGGTTTAGTTGACACTCAGCTGGTTTCTGCGTTTGGAATAATACATTATTCACAAAGCGGCGTTGATGAAATCTTTCAATGTCTGCGTGGCGCACACATTCAACCAAACGCGTTCTATGACCCACAATTTGTGCAGAACGCGGCGTTCAGAACACCAAAACAAACAACTATGTTTATCGATTTTGGCGCAGCATTTACATCTGCATCTATCTGGACTGACCGTGGGCCTGTGTGGCATACAAAAATAGAAAACGGCGGCACAAATATAACTAATGCTATATCACAAAAATTTGGAATTCCAACCGATGACGCTGACAGAATCAAGCGTATGGTTATGTCAATGGCGCCAACACAAATGGACCGCTTTACGCCGGCTGATACGGCATACGACTTTTCGCGCGCCGATGTTAACGAAGTTGCTTTGCCTATATTAGCAAGCATCATAGAATCAATAAAAGACCAATGTTTAGCGTCTTTTGCAAAGTACAAACCTACAAAAATCATATTAACTGGCGGTGGGGCTGAAACAGATGGATTGCGCGACTTTATTGAAAACGCTTTTGCGGTGACGGTCGAAATGATACCAATTGATGCGTCTGTACGCGCGCTGTCCGATTTTGTGTGGAAATCAGAATCTTTGCACCGCAATAAATACATTGCACGACAAGAAAAATGGATAACAAGATTTGATAAAATCAGAAAACTGTTCCACAGAAAACCACGAAAAAAGCCACAATTTATACCTGTGTTGCCCAGTACACTGTGCTTTGATATGCGGTTGCCTGAAACATATACATTGTTTAAATCTGGCGGAATATCAATGATACATGTTGATATTATGGACGGTTTTTATGTCGATAAAATTTCTGGTGGTATCGAAGAACTGCGCACAATTCGCGCAAACACAAATGCGCATTTGCATGTGCATCTTATGACAGAAAGCCCAAATGTGTGGGCCAGTGACGCAATTGCCGCAGGCGCAGATACCGTTATTTTATCGACAAACACATCTGGATTACGCGCAGCTGTACGCACTGTGCGCGCGGCCGGTAAACGCGTTGGAATTGCATTAAATCCTGATTCTTCGGTATCGTTGTTAAAGTCAATTTTACGCGATATTGATGAAGTTATGGTTATGTCTGTTGAACCAGGGGCTGCGGGGCAAAATTTTGAACCAGCGTGTCTGCACAAGATATCTGTGTTGGCAGCAACACGCAAAAAATATGGTTTAAAATTTGTAATATCAGTCGATGGCGGAATTAATGATAAGACAGCACAATTATGTTGGGATGCTGGTGCAGATATGTTGGTAAGTGGTTCATATTTGGCAAACGCTGTTGATTTCCCATTAGCAGTACAAAGTTTATTAAAAAAATCATAAAAAAAAAGCCGGTAAATGCCGGCTTTTTTTATACTATTTCAGATGGTAATATTTAAAAACTTGCACTTGTATCTAAATCTATTATAATTCATTCAGACATTTGTTGGTGAACGGCCTTGAACAAGCCATACAACCAAAAAAACAATAAATGTCCCGGCCATTGGTCGGGATGCTGTATATCGTAAGGTATATGGGGTCTTGGTTGTAAGATTTGTTCAACTCCCGACCACTTTTCAAATGTGGTCTTTTTTATAAATTACGGGGGTTTTTATGTCATCAAAATATGTTCCTTGTGGCAGCCAAGCCAGACCAACACGCGAAGAAGCTATCGAGACGATATTTGAAGCATATCTTGCATTAAAACGCGATATAAAAAAATTAGAAAACATTTGTAAAAGAGAGTATTCGTCCAGACGAAAACAGTTTTTAAAAAACAAATAAAAAAGCCGGTAAATGCCGGCTTTTTTTAACAGTTTTATTTGTCGCGAATTTGCGCATTACACTTCTTTTCAACAGACGCAATAATCGCAGATTGCAGATTCTGTAAATCTGTGTCTGACATATTGTCACGCGGTTGAATTGTTATTGTAAACGCAATAGACTTTTTATCATCGCCCATATCAAACGCGTCAAACACAACAGCGTTTGTTATGCGATTATCAGATGAAATCGCCGCAGATGTTAATTTTTCCGCAGGCATATCTGCATCAACAATAAACGCAAAGTCACGCGAAATGGGCTGGAATTCAGACAGCACAGGCTGCTTGCCACCGCGTTTTGCAGGAATATTTTTTATATCATCTACTATTGCGATAACAACATTTGTCTTGATACGCAGTTTTTTTGCAACCGATGGATGCAACTCACCGAATTCTGCAATTTTATTTTTACCCTGCATCAACGCACCATATCTGTATGGATGTGCCCACAATGGCGCATTTTCAGAAGATACGGTGAAACGCTGACCTTGCATTAATGCGATTAAGTCCGCTTTTACATCATATATATCAACATCGCGATTGCGACGCGCCCAATGCTTTGGCGATGTAGCACCTGTTCTAACAATACAAACAGATGGATGTTGTTGCCCCGGCATATCACCATCAAACACTGTGCCCAGTTCGAACAAATTCAAATCTGCAAAACCACGCTTTTCGTTGTTAGATACCGCATACAACAACCCAAACAACAACCCATTACGCATTGTGTCATAGTCTGCGGTAATCGGATTTGATATCTTTACATTTGGTTTGTCTGACAACATTTGTTCAATCGCCAAATTACCAAATCCAAACGAACGACACTCATTTAAACCACGCGATGCCAATAATGTTTTTATGTTCATTTCATGCATATCGTGATATTGTACTTCGCCGAAGGTATGTGATGCAGACTTCATAACTTTGTCATAACCATATATACGCAACAAATCCGCAACAATCGTTTCTGGAATTTGCACATCAACACGCGCAGGCATCGGACGCAAAGCCCATTCATCACCAGAAACAGATATTTTATACCCCAACGCAGTCAAGATTTCTTGTTGAATATTTGCAGGCATATCAACACCCGTCTTTTTCAAGAAATATGATGGATTATATTTAATCTGAATATCTGGGGCTGTGTCTGTACCCGCTGCAAACGCAGATGTGATTTTACCGCCACACGCAGACATAATAATATCAGCCGCACGCATCGCAGCAACGCCTGTGATTGTTGGGTCAATGCCGCGTTCATATCTGTATGATGCATCTGTTGACAACCCTAATCTTTTTGCGGATTTGCGTACAGATACAGGGTCAAAATACGCAGATTCCAAGATAATATTTTTTGTGTCTTCCGTAGTCGAACCGCGCGTACCACCAATTACACCCGCCAATGCTAAAATGCCAGTATTGTCGGCAATAACCATATCTGTGTCTGTCAGTTCGTGTTCAGCCCCAAACAAGTCTGTGAATTTTTCGCCGCGTTCTGCCATACGCACAACAATATCACCATCAATCTGGTCTGCATCAAAACAGTGCATTGGTTGCGCCATATCATAACAGATATAGTTTGTTGTATCCACAGGCGCATTTTTTGGATTTATACCAATCGCTGCCAGACGACCTGCAATAGTTTTATTGCTTGGGCATACATTTATGCCGCTGATTTCAATCAATTTGTACGCACGACATTTATCTGTTTTGACAACAACTTTGCGCGTGCCAGATACAGATTCAAAATCTGGGTCTTTTGGCGCAATATATTCACCAATGCCCGCTGCTGACAAATCACGCGCAATGCCACGCACCGATAAATAATCAGGTCTGTTTGGTGTGATGCCTGCATCAAATACCGTTTTTGTTTCAATAACCGGCGAGCCGATTTTTGTATCTTCTGGTAATTCAATAATACCACTGTGGTCATCACTGATTCCCAATTCTTTGCCAGAACACATCATACCGTCTGATAACACACCGCGTAATTTACCAGACTGAATTTCATGCCCGCCAATAACACAACCTGGAATCGCCAGCGCAGAAACCAACCCAACACGCGCGTTTGGCGCACCACATACAACCTGACGCAGTGTCGAAGTCCCATCGTCGACCATTAACACATGTAAGTGATCGCTGTTTTCGTGCGCTTTACATTCAACAATTTTTGCAGCAATCGGTGATATTGGCGATTGTAAATCTTCTACTTCCAGCCCAATACGGGTTAATGTGTCGGATACAGTTTGCGCATCAGCATCCGTATTTAAATAATCTTTTAACCAATCATAAGTCCATTTCATAATTTATTCCCCCGTATTAGAATCCAGCACTTTTTAACCAACGAACATCGTTGTTATACAAATCACGCAAATCAGGCAGATTGTATTTCAACATCGCCAATCTGTCCCAACCAAACCCAAATGCAAAACCCTGATATTCGTCTGGGTTAATACCACAATTGCGCAAAACATTTGGATGAACCATACCAGCCCCCATCAGTTCCAGCCATTTATCGTTTTTCCATTTCATATCGACTTCGATGCTGGGGTCTGTAAATGGGAAATAAGATGGCCGGATGCGCAATTCAACATCTTCCAGACCAAAGAAGCGTGACAAAAACGCACGAATATCCGCCAACAAAGACGACATTGTTATATTTTTATCAATGTATAAACCTTCTATTTGACCGAACATAGGGCCATGTGTCGCATCCCATTCTTTACGATAAGTAGAACCAATACCAAACATTTTAATTGGCACGCCATCTGATTCCATTGCACGAATTTGAATTGCAGATGTCTGGGTACGCAAAACTTTTCCGTTTTCAAGAAAGAAACTGTCCTGCATATCGCGCGCAGGATGATGCATAGGGGTGTTTAATGCGGTAAAGTTATGCCAATCGTCTTCGATTTCTGGGCCTGTGTATCTTTTATACCCAAAAGATTCCAATATTTCTGAAATTTCAGACAAACTTTGTGTCAATGGGTGTAATGTACCGCGATTTTCAGGTTCTGGATTTAATGATGTGTCCAAACGCTGTTTTTGTAATCCTGCCATCAGCACCGCGTTTTCAATTTCTGTTTGACGCGTTTTGAACAATTCGCGCAATGCGGCGTTTTCTGTATTCAATGCAGCACGCGCATCATTATCCAGATTTTTCATTTCTTTTAAACGCGCAGTCATCGTACCGTTTTTACCGTATGTTTCTGTGTACAACACCTGTAATTCTTCCAGTGTATTTATATTTTTTATTTTATCTTGCATAACTTTACCCTATATAACTTTTTATTTAAAAAACAAAAGCCGTCGTTTGACGGCTTTTATTATTACAAAACAGATACCTGCCGACAAGGTATTATTTAGATTCGGCAGTGATAAATCGTTTTGCTGTTTCAACCAATTTGGCAAAGTTCGCATCGCCTGCATATGCCATTTCGGCCAAAACCTTGCGGTCCAGGGCAACGCCTGCTTTCTTTAAGCCATTCATAAACTGGCTGTAAGTCATACCATTTGCACGCACTGCGGCATTGATACGAACAATCCACAAACCACGAAATTCGCGTTTTTTAACACGACGATCGCG
>CAJGDG010000003.1 GCA_904502095.1 uncultured Alphaproteobacteria bacterium | reverse complement strand
TTATAATAACTTATCTAAAAGTAAATCGGGAATCTCATGTAGCGTTATGTACACTACGATTCCCGATTTCCTTTTATCTAAATTATTCTAATTTATTTTACGCACTAATCACGGGGTATGGCGATGCGGGAATCTTATGTAGCGTTTGTGCACTACGATTCCCGATTTCCTTTTATCTAAATTATTCTATTTAATTTCCGCACTAATCACGGTTTGTTATTTTTTTGTCTTTTTTGTTGGTTTGGTTTTAAATTGTATGTCGCGTAGTTTGCGATATTCACCATTTAATTTATACAGTTCCGAATCGGTGCCTGTTTCAACAATTTTGCCGTTTTTAATTACGCATATCATATCTGCATCCAAAATTGTCGACAGACGGTGCGCAATCACAAATGTTGTGCGGCCACGCATCAGTTTGTTCAATGTGGACTGAATTATCTTTTCGCTGTGTGTGTCCAGCGCAGATGTCGCTTCGTCCAATAACAGAATAGGGGCGTCTTTTAATATTGCGCGTGCAATGGCGATTCGCTGTTTTTGACCGCCTGATAATAACGCGCCGCCTTCGCCAACGATTGTGTCGTATCCGTTTGGAAATTCGTTGATGAATTCATCTGCGTTTGCAGCCTGTGCCGCCGCTATAACCATTTCGTCTGTGGCGTTTGGACATCCGTATTTTATGTTGTCTGCGATTGTGCCATTGAACAAAAATACAGATTGAGAAACATCCGCGATATTATCACGCAGGGATTTTAGCGTGTATTTTTTTATATCTGTTTTGTTGATAGTAATTTTACCTGTCTGGGGGTCGTAAAAACGCATCAACAGGTTGAATAATGTTGTTTTGCCGCCACCAGATGGACCAACCAAGGCACAAACGCGGCCTGATGGAACGGTCAGGTTGATGTTTTTTAACACAGGGTCGTTTTCGTTATATTCAAATGATACATTGTTAAATGATACAGACAGTTTTTTTGACTTGATATCTTTGGCGCCGGGCAGGTCAATAATGTCTGGTTTTGTGTCTAGAAAATCAAACAATATTTCGGCCGCCAACAATCCGTGCTGAATCGTATCGCCTGTGCTGGTGATGCTTTTTGCGGGTTTGTATGCCGCGGTCAGTGCTAATAAAAACGCTGTAAAGTCACCGGTTGTAATTGTGCCGTCTGCGATAAAGTGTGCGCCCATAATCATTGCAATGCACAGGCCGATTGAAATCATAAATTCCATCAATGGGGAACGCAGGGCGTTTACCTGGGTGCTTTTATATGCATTATTAATCGAATCGTCCATCACACGTGCGAAATTTTTTTGTTCTCGCTCTTGGGCGCTGAATGCCTGAACTGTTTTAATGCCTTGCAGTGTTTGGTTGATTTGTTGTGTGACATTGTTTGCAATACCAAATGATTGACGCGATAATTTACGGCGTTTGCGCATAATCAATACCATTGGAATCACAATCGCGGGGGTTAAAAACAGCAATACCAGGCACATTTGTGGTGCGTAATATACCATCAGTGCCAATGTCATTGCCAATGTTGCAACGTTTTGTACAACTTTGATGATGTTATTAGTGACTAAATTTAATACAGCGGTTGATTGAACGGTAAAGTAATTTAGGCTTTTGCCAATACCGTCACCATAAAAACGCGATATGTTCATTTGGGTCAGATGAGAAAAAATCTTGTTTTGCAGGCGTGCGCTGGCAAGTAATCCGCCTTTGGACATAATTAGTGCCTTGGCATATGTGAATACGCCTTTGGCGCCAAATGCCATGATAACTTGAATCCCCAGCCAGTATATAGCGGTCATACTTTTTCCAATAAAAGCCTTGTCCACAACCTGTTGAACCAGGGTGATGGTATATGCCTCGGCCCCAGCGGCCAGAACTGTAAATATTATGCCGAATGCCAGCCATTTCCAAAAAGGTTTGCCAACTTCGCGCCATACGCGCCCATATAATGACCATTTCACACGTTTGTTATTCTGGTCGCCCTTGATAAAGGATTTAATTTTACTTGCCATACGGGTATTATAAAATTTGATAAACAAAATGTCTATGGGTTTTGTTTATTTTTGTTTGTGAAATATGTCTTTGAAATACATGCGTAGTTTGTCTTTGAAGCTTTGAGATGTAGTGTGTTCTGGGTGTGTGCGCGGTGTCAAATCAAATAATTTGGTTATGACAAATTGACCAAAGTTTTCACGTTGTTCATCGGTCATCTTTTTAACATCAATATCTTTGTGCAGGTGTAATATTTCTTTGATTGGCTTTTCTGGCAGGCTTTCTGAGATTTGTTTGTGTGTTTCTTGCAGGTATTCTGGACACTGTGTAATGTTTGCAAATTTCCCGTTTGATAAAACAAAGATCGGTATATATGGTTTTTTGCCAGAATTGTCGACAACGATTGCGGATTGTCCAGATAACAAGGTGTCAGCTAATGAGTCTAGATGTTCTTTGTATCTGCGAACAATAAGCCCCGGCAGTACATTGTGCCCACCTTTTTGAACACGTTGTTGAACACGTGCAATGCTGATTTCTTGGTGTAATACACATATGTGTATGGCGCAAATATTATAGTTGTTTTGTTGTGCAATGGTCTGCAATTTTTTACCAAAACTAACCGTTTCATATATTATGTTTTTTTTGTTTGAAATTGCAGCGTTCATTTTGTTGCGGATGTTTTTAACCGCAAGTACAGATAGTTGTTTGTTAAGCTGTGTTGTTTGGTTTTTTGCTGTATTGGTAATAATTGTTTTTTGTATTTCTAAATTATGAATCAGTTTTTTATAATTTATGTACCAATTATTATTTTCTGCTTTTGTATTTATACGGTCGTGAATTGTTCTGCCGCCAAGTTTTCTTGCCAGGTCTTTTTTAGAGTTCAGGTTTTCTTTCAGGTGTTCCCAGCCTGTTGGAATGTGTGTAAATATTATGTATTGTTCGTGCCAGTAATCTTTGTTTTCCGATGGTTGATTTATTCGTTCGTTCAGATTGCCGGCAATTTGTTCCATTTGCTTTTTAAATGTTGTTGCGGCACTTGTGCTGGCGATGTTTATCTGCTTTTCCATATTTGTTGCAATTTGTTCGTATTGCGCAGAATATTCTGGTATGGCACGCAGTTTCGCAAATTCGTCGTCGTAATTTAAAAATACTGCGTCTGATAAAAAAGGGTTGTTCGACAGCACATATTTATGAAATGTGCTTTTCCCTGCGCCATTTGGACCAGAAATTGTGATAAAATATTTTTGTTGTTTGCTCATTTGTTGTGTTGTATTATAGACAACCTGTTCGATTTGTCAATGTTTTGTGTTCGTTTTTTGTGGTTTATTTTTTTCTGTTGACATTTGTTTATAAAATGTATAAAATCAGTTCGCTTTTAGTAATAAAAGTGCAAAGTTTTGGGGTTGTAGCTCAGTTGGTAGAGCACCTGCTTTGCAAGCAGGGGGTCGTCAGTTCGAGCCTGATCAGCTCCACCAAAACAAAAAGCGAAGGGGGATGAAAATCCCCTTTCTAAATAGATTAAATACAAGTTCGCCAAAAAGGGGGTGAATATATATGGTAAAAGTTTTGGTTCGCGATAATAACGTAGAACAGGCTTTGCGTGTTGCAAAACGCAAATCACAAAAAGAAGGTCTGTACCGCGAAATGAAAGAACGTCAGCGTTTTGAAAAACCAACTACTAAACGCAAACGTTTGAAAGAAGAAGCCGTTCGTAACGAAAAGAAACGTCAATCTAAACAACGTATGGTTTTCGGTTTCTAATTCGAAATTTAATGCCCCGATTGGGGCATTTTTAAAGGAAAAACAGATGCAAGATTTTAATCTGCATACGCACACAATTGAATTTGATGGAAAAAATACTGCTGCTGAAATGGTGGATGTGGCTGTGGCGTGTGGTATAAAAACAGTCGGTTTTTCTAATCATTTTATTGTACATAAAAATATTGCTGGGGCTAATTTTTATTCTTATGCGGTTTTGGGTGGCTATAAAAATATATACAGTGATAATTTTGATGAAACTATTTTAATGTTCAAAAAACATTACCAAAACTTGGAACAGGTTGCCGCACAGAAAAAAGTTGAAATCTTGCGCGGGATGGAGGTCGATTACTTTCCAAATGTGCATTGGGTGCGCGGTTTTGAAAATGCAATGCGGGTTTTAAAACCTGATTATTTAATTGGGGCATGTCACTTGTTTGAATTTGATGGACGTTTGTGTAATATTCACGATATAAAGATGGCTGATGTAGATACACAGGATAAAATGTTGACTGTGTATTGGCGGAAAATTCAAGAGATGGCAAAGTCTGGGATGTTTACATTTTTGGCGCATATTGATTTGCCGCGGCGTTTAAATCTGGGGTTGGATGATAAGTGGATTGATATAGAGCAACAGGCTGTTGATGTGGTTGCAAAAAATAAAATTCCCGTGGAAATCAATACTGCGCTGTATAAACATTGTGGGCAACCGCACCCAACAAATCGTATTATGAAAATGTGCGCAGATGCAAATGTGTCAATGTTTTTATCTGATGATTCTCATCATATTAGTCAGGTCGCCAGAAATTTTGAAGATGCGAAAAAATATGCAGATGATTTTGGGGTTCGATTAATTGGCTTGGATAAAATTATTTAATCGTGTGCGCGTGGGTGCGCGTTTGTATAAATATTTGATATTTCCGCCATATTTACTTTTGTATACAGCTGGGTTGTGGACAATGACGAATGTCCCAACAGTTCTTGCAGGCTGCGTAAATCTGCGCCACCGGCAAGCAGTGCGGTTGCAAATGTGTGGCGCAATGCGTGTGGGGTGACATAATCCGGCAGTTGCAGGTAATGACGCAGGTTTTCAACAACCTTTTGTGCCATGCGTGGTGTCATTGGCAGACCGCGTATGCTGCGAAATAATTCGTCATTTTTGTCATTGCCAAATGGGCGCGCGCGAACATATTTTGTAATTGCGTCCCATACAACCGGCAGAACAGGTACCAGTCGTTCTTTGTTGCCTTTGCCGGTAATGCGCAGGACATCAGGTTGGCCGGATACATCGCTGTTGCGCAGGGATAAAGCTTCGGATATGCGCAGCCCGCAACCAAACAGTAATACCACCAACGCCCAATCACGTGCGGCAATCCATGGTTCGTTCGCGTCGATATTGCGTATTGCGCCGTGCATATTTTCAACATCAATTGGATCGATTGCTTTGGAAAGTTTTCGTGGGACTTTGGGTGATGAAATCAGACCAATTGCGTCGTTTTCAATGCCGTATTTTCGGGCTAAAAATCTATAAAATCCGCGTAAAGATGACAGTGCGCGTGCGGTTGATTTGTGTGCCAGACCGCGTTTTTGTCTGTCTGCCAGATATGAACGAAAACACAGTGTGTCGGGGCGGGACAGGTCGCGTGGGAATGGTGGCGCGCCGTTAAATTTTTCATAAAATTTTAAAAAGTCGCGGATGTCTGTTTCGTACGCCAATGCTGTATAAGACGAAAAGTTTTTTGTCTTTGTCAGGTATTCAATAAAATCGTTTATGGCGTCTTGCAATGTTTGTCCTTTATTTTATTTTGAATACCGTTGAAACGGATACCGATACATCAGAAACGCGTGATACGATTGTGCCGACTGCTGAAATTTATCCCAACATTGCCTTTTTGACGCGCGCCAATGTTTCGATGGCGACAGGGCGTGCATGTTTGGCGCCTGTATCTAAAATGCGTTCGATTTCGTTCGGGTTTGCCATCAAACGTTCGTATTCAGTACGTGGTTCAGATAATACAGAATTTACGCGTTCAAACAATATTGTTTTTGCGGTGCCGTATCCCATACCACCACGACGGAACATTTCTGCAAATTCAGCGATTTCAGATTCTGTTGCGAAATGTTTGTACAGATGAAAGATTGTTGATTCATCCGGATTTTTAGATTCTTCGGGTGTTTTGGAATCTGTAATAATACGCATAATCTTCTTTTTTAATTCTTTTTCTGGTGCCATTAATGGGATGGTGTTGTCGTAAGATTTGCTCATTTTCCGGCCGTCCAGCCCAGGAATGATACCTGTGTCGCGACCAATAACCGGTGTTGGCAATTTAAATGTTTCACCGTATGTTTTGTTGAAATAGCCTGCGATGTCGCGCGCAAATTCAACATGTTGTTTTTGATCGGCGCCAACAGGTACGATGTCAGAATTGTACAGCAATATGTCAGCCGACATCAAAATAGGGTATGTGTATAAGCCCATGTTGATTCCGGCATCAACATCATCGTTGTTCGCAATGTTTTTGTCCATTGCAGCCTTGTACGAATGGGCGCGGTTCATCAGGCCCTTTGGGGTCACATTCATCAGCAATGTGTTTAGCTGGTATATTTCGTCAATGTCTGATTGGCGGAACAGTATTGCATTGTCCATATTTAAGCCCAATGAAATTAACAAGGCGGCCGCCTGATAAGTATGTTCACGAATTGTTTTTGCATCGTGTATTAAATTCAAAGCGTGTAAATCTGCAATAAATACAAATGTTTTGTGTGTTTTTGAATATTCTATGGCTGGTTCCAGCGCGGCAATATAATTCCCGATATGTGGTGTTCCTGTGGGTTTTATCCCGGTTAAAACGATTTTATCTGTATTTGACATAATAATTACCTTTTCTTGATATTTGATTTTAATGTTTTTATGCTAAAAATGAAAGCCCAAAATAAAGCAGGGCGGCAAAAATATTCAGGCGGCAATGCGCCAACATTTATTCCCAGAAAAGATAAATTTATTTTTTAACATAAGTTTATTATAATAAAATTTGTCGAAAAAAGCAAGAAAAATCCCCAACTTGGGGGATTTTTATTTCAGATCAAATTTATATGTTGCGCCAAAATAGAATTCTGTGCCAGATACATCAGTTGTTGCGATTTCTGTTCCGTTTTTGCTGTGTTCTATTTCGCCATAGTATTGGTATTTTAAGCCCATA
This sequence comes from uncultured Alphaproteobacteria bacterium, assembly GCA_904502095.1. Classification (GTDB taxonomy): domain Bacteria; phylum Pseudomonadota; class Alphaproteobacteria; order Rs-D84; family Rs-D84; genus Enterousia. The sequence continues at coordinate 53,948 of CAJGDG010000003.1, read as the reverse complement.
TTAAAATCGATGCGTTCGTTCAGCGCAAAGTTTATGCCAATCATCGCCTGATAGGACAGGTCAAATGTTGAATCTGATATATGATTGGCTGGTGTTTTTATGTCGCCCCAAATGCCTGCAAAGCCAATGCCAATGCCAGCGTATGGAGAGATTGCTCCCTCCAGTTCCTGGGTCAGGTACATATTGAACATATTTGCCCAGATGTCATAATCGTATTTTGTGCCGTATTTTCGTTGCTCTGCGCCGGTATAGGCTGTTTCGAATTCTATTACAACATGTTCGCTTAATTTATTCCCTACGATCGCGCCCAGACCAAAATTGTCGCGGCGTATGGTTGTGTCGCTGCCGCCGTGTATGTCGTATGTAAATGCAATGTTTTCGTTTTTATGAATGCGAAGTCCAATATAATTGTCGCGCCAACCGTCTGCCAAAGCTGCGGAAGAGGTTAGGACCAGAAACGCAAATGCTAAAAATTTTTTCATGATTTTTTTCCTTTCGTTATGTGCTTATGGTTGTAGATTTTGCTAAAAAACGCAAGCGGTTTATGATAAAATGCATTGGACAAGGGGAAAATATGCGTACGCGCAACAATCAAAGAAATTTGCCAGAAAAACAACAGCGATCATGGAAATGGCGACTGATGGCGTACGTGATAAACGCTGTGTTGTTGTTGGGGGTTGCTGTTGCGGGATATGTGACATATGTCTATATGCGTATGCCATCATTGGATGCGATTTTGCACGAAACAAGATCTGCTGCGGTTGTCTTTTTGGATAAAGATGGCGCGGAAATACGCAGTGCAAATCGTATAATGGGTACGCCTGTGTCTGTTGAAACGCTGCCACCACATGTTTGGCAGGCGATTGTTGCGATTGAAGACAAGCGATTTTTTGAACACGGTCCAATTGATTTGCGTGGAATAACTCGCGCAGTGTTTTCTAATTTGATGTCAGGGCGAATTGCTGCAGGTGGGTCAACGATAACCCAGCAGACTGCAAAAAATGTCTTTTTGTCGCGTGAAAAAAAGATTTCCAGAAAAGTTCAAGAACTGATTTTGTCTTATTGGTTGGAAAACAGATTTACAAAAAATCAGGTTCTGGATTTGTACATGAACAGGGTGTCTTTGGTTGGGGGGATGCGTGGAATTGATGCGGCGGCGCGGGTAATGTTTCAGGTGCCGGCAGCAAAATTATCAATTGGTCAGGCGGCGCAAATCGCTGCGATGTTAAAGGCGCCAACGACATACAGTCCGTTGCACAGACCAGAAAAAAATATTGCGCGTGCGCGTGTGGTGTTAACCGAAATGGTGCGTCAAGGCTATATAACAATAAATCAAGCACGTGCAGCAGCACAAAGTTTGGGGGGCGCGGTACCTGCGGCGGATACAAATCTGTACAGATATTGGACTGATTTTGTTATGGATGAATTGCGGTCCAGAATTGGTGAATTTGATTCTGATATGTTTGTGTATACCACTATGGATACGGATTTGCAGGGGCGTGTTGCCGCGGTCGTTTCAGATAAAGTTGGTGATTATCAGGGGGCGGTTATCGCGATGCAGCCTGATGGTGCGTTGCGCGCAATGAGTGGCGGTCGTGATTACCAGTCCAGTCAATTTAATCGTGCTACTTCGCCGCGTCAGCCGGGCAGTAGTTTTAAGCCTGTGGTTTATCTGGTGGCATTGGAAAATGGTTTGAACCCTGATTCTTATGTTAATGATTCGCCGTTTGCAGTTGGGGATTATAATCCAAAAAACTATAACGAAAAATATTATGGTGATATTACATTGGCAACCGCGTTTGCAAAAAGTGTAAATTCTGTGCCATTAAAATTGACCAAGGAATATGGTATTGATTCTGTGTTGTCAATGGCAGGGCGTTTGGGGGTTGGAACAAAATTGCGTCGCGAATATTCGACTGTGTTGGGTGCGTCTGAAATGAGTTTGCTGGATTTAACGAATATTTATGCTGTTATCTGGAATAATGGCTTTTCTGTGCGACCTTATTCAATTACCAAGGTGACCGATGCGCGCGGTAATATTATATATGAACGAAACCCATCTGAACCAATTCAGGTTTTGCAACCGCAGACTGTTGAATATATGTCCGAATTATTGGCAGATGTTGTTGCGGTCAGTGGCACAGGTGGCCGCGCCAGAGCGTCCGGGGTTTTGGGTGGAAAAACAGGAACCAGTAATGGAAATCGTGATGCGTGGTTTGTTGGTGGGACATCAGATATTGTTGTTGGGGTATGGGTTGGAAAAGACGATTTTACGCCGATGGATTCAAAAATAACGGGCGGAACGATACCGGCGGAAATTTTTAAGGAAATTATTCAAAACAAATAAAAAAATGCCCCAAAGATTTAATCTCTGGGGCTTTCTTATCAGAATTACATAACAAAATCTTCGCCCAGGTAAACTTTTTTTACCATTTCGTCTTGAACAATTTCGTCTGTTGTGCCGTGCTTCAAGATTTTGCCGTCGTGCAAAACATAACTGCGGTCGGTGATGCCCAATGTTTCACGAACATTGTGGTCTGTGATGATAACACCCAGGCCGCGATTTTTTAGCTGGGATACCAGACTGCGGATTTCGTTAACTGCAATTGGGTCAATTCCTGCAAATGGTTCGTCCAGCAAGATGAACTTTGGGTTGTTGGCCAGTGCGCGTGCAATTTCAACACGACGGCGTTCGCCACCAGATAATGCTGTTGCAGGGCTGCGGCGCAAAGCTGTAATTGAAAATTCGTCTAATAAAGAATCTAGTTTTTCCTGACGTTTTTTCTTGTCTGGTTCAACGACTTCTAATATTGCCATAATGTTTTGCTCCACCGTCAGGCCACGGAATACACTGTTTTCTTGGGGCAGATAGCCAATATGCAGGCGCGCGCGTTGGTAAAACGGCAGGTGGGTTATGTCTTGGGAATTTAAAAATATTTGGCCAGATGTTGCCGCTAATTGACCAGTGATGCAATAAAACGCAGTGGTTTTACCAGCGCCGTTTGGTCCCAACAGTCCAACCGATTCGCCCTGGCGCGCTTCTAATGATATGTCGCGGATAACCATACGTTTGCCGTATGCCTTGGACAAGTGTTCAATTCTTAATACAGATTGCTTCATAATTTTATCACCAATTCTTTTGTTCTGACCTTATCGCCATTGCTGGAATCAATGTGGACATCACCAATCAATGTGATAGTTTTGTTTGCACGGTTATATTGACCTTTTTGGGCGGTTATATCATCCGTGATTTTTGTTTTGTTGCTGATTCTGGTGATTTTTCCAGAAACAGTTTCCATAAATATTATATCAGGATTTTCGTATTCTTGGTACCCGATTTTAGCATTGATTTTAAAAGGGGTGTTATTTTTGTCTGTGCCCACAAATGATGCGCCCGACATTTTAAATTGCTTGGTGACGATGTCGTTCATATTGATTGCTTCGATTGGGGTCCATAATAATTGTTTTGTAAACAGTGCGCCCGCAACCAGTGATGCAATCATTACCAGCCCCCAGCCTGTAAAGAAAAACTGCCACAGGCGTTTCAGACGGCGGTGCTTGGACATAATTATAAAGTTTCTTTTATTTGTCGACATGCTTGATAGTTTAACCTGATGAAAATAAAATTGCAATTTTTATATTTATTTAATGAAAAAAATATGTTATAATTCCACGTAAGAGAGATGAAAAAAATTCTGTTGTTTTTTGTTATGGCTGTGTTTGCTGCGCAAAATGCGGCATTTTCTGCTGTTTCTATAGTAAAAAAAGCGGCACCTGTTGCGACCAAACAGGTTGAAAAGACAAACATCGGTGCCAGTTTGGTTCCAACTGTTATGAATTTGGTTTCTGGGGTTCAGGCGTTAAGTCAAAAACAAAAAGCGTTAAGTGCAGAATGTGTCCCGACCAGCAGTGAAATTAGTTGGGTTAATAATATGGTAAAAGAATGGGCCAAGACGGGCGCAATGACCGCAGAAGAAGCCGAAAAAGCAATGCCAATGGGGCGCTGTACAGATGGGCCAACTGGTGGTTATGAAGAAAGTGCGCGTTTGGCTGCTGATACTGATGATATTGACTTTTTGTGTTTTGATTATTTTGGTGGCAGTGGTGATAAAGGAACTGTGTGGGAAAATTTCCCAATGGCGACCAAGGGATATTATTGTACTGATGGGTCGGTAAGCGGCTGTTCTGAAAAAAATAAAAAAGAAGTTTCCAATATATATGATGTGTTTAATTTGATTGACTTTGTTCAGGCTGATTATACCGCTTCTGAATGGGCGACAGCGTCCAAGTTGATGGCAAAAATTGAAAATTGTTCTAATGCCAAGATAAGTGCCAGAAAGAGAGCCTTGATGGGTGAATTCTTGAATTCTGCAATTGGCAGCATTGGTCAAAAAACAAACAGCGCTTCTATTATGGATGTTGTTCAGGGTGTTGCGGGGTCTGTTGGCGGTGGGGGCAGCTTTAATTTGCAATCTTTGACTGGGGTTGCGGGTCAGTTGTTCCAACAATAATTTTTGGTTGTTTTTTCTGCTTTACTAAGATTGTAAAAAATCGTATAATGTACTTAATTAAAGGGAAGGATTTTGCCAATGAAAAATAAGAATACAGCAGCAACATGGGTTATTTCGCGTATCTTGATGATGGTGGGCGTGGTCGGTTTGGCGGCTTGTGCGCACTCTGATAAAGGTATGGAATATACGGGGATGATGGCGACACCAACGGTTGATTATGTTGAGTCGCTGGATGTTTATTCTGCACCGCACAAGGATTCTTTTTTAAATCAGTTGGCGATGAATTATCGTTCTTATGCGATTTATAACGCACGTACCAGTGGTTATTCTGAAATGGGCGAATTGTTCGCTAACAAAGCGGTCGCAGCATTTTCTGGCGAGGTTCCATTTCCAGAAACAATGGAAAACTGGCCTGTTGAAAATGAACAGGAAGCGTTTGAATTGAAAACCGCCTATGATGAGCTGATGGAACAGCTGAAAAATGACGCGTCTTATTTGAACCCAGAATTGGCGGCCGAAGCCCAGGCTAAATACGACTGTTGGTTGTCTGCAACTGCCAGTGGTCAGATGGCAACAGCAGAACAATGCCGTGACAGATTTAATAAAACAATGGTTGCTTTGCGTGATTGTCAGGGTGGCAAGATTGTAAAGAAAACAACTGCGCCAGCACAACAGGTTGTTGAAGAAAAAACGGTTGTTAAAGAAACTCAGACTTATTATCCAAATACGCGTAAAATGATGGCCGCTCAGGGGTATGCGCGTGAAGGTGTAATTATTGTTAATAATGTAAATGTGCCAGAACATTTAATTAATCCGGTGCCTGTACAGCAGGTCGCGGCTCAACCTTTGATCTTTAATCAATATATCGCAGGCGGGGACAAGACAATCAATAAATCATCTGGAACGCCAGCTGTTATCGAAATAGAAGAGCAGGGCGAAATCCCACAAATTGGCGATGAATTGGTTTCTCGTGAAGAATTTGTTAATATGATGATGGCTATGCGTGCAGAATTAAAGGCGATTAATGAACGTCTGGATGCCTTGCAGGCGGGCGCCGGTGAAAAAACTATGATTAAGGTTCAGCAAATTCCGTTGGAACCAAAACAGCATGTTATGGAAGAGGTTTTTGAAATCAGATTTGATTTTAATAAATCTATTATCAAACCGGAATATCAGGAACTGATTAAAAAGTTGGCGTCTGCAACCCAGGAAAACAAGAATATCAAGGTTTCAGTTGTTGGACATACTGATACCGCAGGCAGCAGCAATTATAATTATGCGTTGGGCGGTCGCAGGGCAGAAGCAGTACAGAAAATGCTGATTAAATATGGAATCCCAGCCAGCCAGATTGTCGCTGTTTCAGCCGGCGAAGAAGATTTGGCGGTGCAAACACCAGATAATACACCAAATGCTGCGAATCGTCGTGTTCGTGTTGTCAAAGAAGTACATTACACAGAACCTGCGCCAACAGCGATAGAAGTTGAAGAATATACGGTGGAAGAATGCGCAGAATACGGCTGCGATAAATAATTTATATTATAAAATACTTGACAAAAAGGTTTTGTTAGTATAAATTGTCCACTGTCAGAGAGATGTTTGAAAGAGGCATTAAAATGACTGATATGGTAAAAAGTATGAATGATGGTATCGAAGCCTTGAATCGTGGTGCTGAAAATCAGGCTTTCTATGATGCGATAAATAATTTAGAGCAACGTGGTGCGGTGCCGTTGAAAAATTTGTTTGAAAAGTTCTTTGATGTGACTTTTGGAAATAACCAAAATAAAAATTAATCAAGAACATGGTTATCAAGCCCCAGACGATTGAAATGTCGTCTGGGGTTTTTCGTTAAAAAAATCAGAATTTACTTGATTTTTTGTATGAAACACTATAAAGTAAAGCTCGCTGGACAATCAGAACTGATTAAGTTGTGGTGCATTTTGGTCCCATATACGATAAGGATTCTGTTGATGTCTGGCACCGAAAAAACCAAAAAAAGGATAAAAAAATGGCAAGAGCTGGTGCAAAACGTAGCACACGTAAACTGAAAATTGCACGTTCTTTGGGCGTCAATTTGTGGGGTCAGGCTAAATCCCCATTTAATAAACGTAAATATAAACCTGGTCAGCATGGGCCAACATCTCGTGGTGGTAATTCTTCGGATTACGCAAAGCAGATGCGCGCTAAGCAGACTTTGAAAGGTTATTATGGCAATGTTGGCGAAAAGAAGTTCCATAAATATTATATCGAAGCCACAAATATGAAGGGTGATACACCTGAAAATTTGATTGGTTTATTGGAACGTCGTTTGGATGCGGTTGTATATCGTGCAAAATTGGCACCAACTGTATTCTCTTCTCGTCAGTTAATCAGCCACGGTCATATCAATGTTAACGGCAAACGCGTAAAAGTTGCATCTTATCAGGTAAAACCTGGTGATGTTATCACAGTCAGCGAAAAAGCAAAACAAATGCCATTGGTTGTTTTGGCATTGGAATCTGCGGAACGCAATTTTGCAGATTATGTTTCTGTTGACAGTGCAAACTTTACTGCGACATTTGTTCGCGTTCCTGCGTTTGCAGACGTACCATATCCGGTTCAGATGTTCCCAGAATTGGTCGTCGAATTCTATTCTCGTTAATAGTGAGTGCTTATGCAAAACCGCCCAATGGGCGGTTTTCTTTTTTGTTGTAATGTGATAAAAAGCAATCGCCCATTTGGGCGATTGTTTAACTGATTAATTTTTGCCAAATAGTTTTCTTTTTTGGCTGCTTTTTGCGTTTGCGGCGTGCCGCAGAAACGGTTGTGCGTTTCGCATCAACGTGTTGTGAGTTTTTCTTTTTTACATCTGTTGATGGCGCGTACGCACTTAATAATTCGTCAGTTTTGTTTTGTTCGGGTGCGACGCGTTGAATCGAATATTGGTCGATGTTTAACAAGCTGTCGTCACCAACGATAACAATTTCTGTTTCAAATTTAGATTCCATTTCTGCCAGTTCTGCGCGTTTGTGATTCAACAAATACACAGCGACATCTGTTGGAACTGTCATAATGATTTTCTGGGCAGATTTTGCCAACAGTTTTTCTTGTAAATGACGGAACAGAATAATCGCAGCTGTTTGAATTGATGGAACAACGCCGGCACCCATACAGTGTGGGCATGCAACATACGATGATTCCATAAAGCTGCTGCGCAGACGTTGGCGCGATAACATCAACACACCAAAGTTGTTGATTTTTGCAACCTGGGTGCGTGCGCGGTCGCGTTTCATTACTTCGCGCATTTTTAATTCCAGTTTACGATTGTTCTTTTCTTCTTCCATATCGATAAAGTCAATCGCAACAATACCAGCCAAATCACGCAGACGCAATTGCAGAGCAATTTCTTCGGCAGCTTCCAAGTTGGTGTTTAATGCGGTTAATTCGATGTCTTTTTCTTTTATCGCACGGGAAGAGTTAACGTCAATTGTCACCATTGCTTCGGTTTGGTTAATAACCAAAGAACCACCAGATGGCAGTTGTACATATGGACCGTGTAAGCCTTCTAGCTGTTTTTCAACGCCGGCTTTGACCATTAATGGAACTGCAACATCTTTGTATTGAACCAGTTGTTTGCGTGGTGCGCGACCATACATTTGTACAAAGTATTGTTTTGCGGCATCGAAAGCTTCTTCGCCTTGGATGGTTAAAACATCTTCTTTGTCGCTTAAAAAGTCACGAACGACACGGCGTAACAATGAATCTTCGGTATGAATTGTGACAGGCGCAACAGATGCCAATGTTGTTTTGCGGATTTCGTTCCACAGATTTACCAAATAGTCATAGTCTGCTGCGATGTCTGATGCAGATGCGCCCATTGCCGCAGTGCGCAATACGACTGTCATACCCTTTGGAATTTTCAAATCGTGCAGAATTTCACGCAATCTGGCGCGTTCTGATTTGTCAGAAATCTTTTTAGAAATACCATAACTGTTGCGTTTGCGTGAATTTGGCATCAATACAGCAAAACGACCCGCCAAAGACAAATATGTTGTCATTGATGCGCCTTTTTGACCGCGTTCTTCTTTGACGCCTTGGACCAGCAAGATTTGTTTTGGTTTTATAACATCTTGGATTTTGAATTCGCGGGCGCGTTTAACAAACTCGTTATTGTCTTCACCAGCACTGTGATCATCGTATTCGGCGACTTCGTCTTCTTCATCGTTTGGATCGTCGTCGTCGTCAACGATATTGGCGTGTGCCAATTCCAGTAATTTTTTCTTTTGTTCGGCAGTCACCTGATAATAATCCGGGTGAATTTCAGAAAATGGCAAGAAACCATTTTTGCCGGTTCCATAATCAACAAATGCAGCCTGAAGTGATGGTTCAACGCGTATGACCTTGGCCAGATAGATGTTTCCTTTTATCTGGGGTTTTGTGGTTGTTTCAACATCAAAATCAGAAACGCGATTGGTCGCAGTATCAACGACAACAACACGTGTTTCTTCCGGGTGGACTGCATCCACGTATATTTTTTTTGACATTTAGTAATCCTTTTGTTTTTGGGGTGTATGCACCGGCAACAATCCGTCCCCATGGGGCGTCCAAGCCCATGCCAAGGGAATGCACCACGATACCAATCGGCGCCATGCGAATTATTGAAAATAGTGACAATATAAACACTTACTTATAACCCTATGTCATACACAAAGGCTATTCTAACATGCGGTGTTTCTGTGCGCAAGGTATTTATTTTCTGTTTTTTATTTCGGTTTTTATCTTTTTGATTTTTGTGGGAATTTTTTCTTTGGCTTCGGCCAACCAGCGTTTCATACGTGAACGCAGCCAGCGTTCGTATATAAAGAACAAACTGCCAATACCAATTAATGGTAAAACATAGTATATTATACGGTATGCCAACAAGGCGCCGAATATGTTTGCTTTATCAATTCCATCAGGCAGGGCCAACAGGAATACGCTTTCAAAAACGCCGATCCCACCGGGGACCTGGCTGAAAACACCGGTCGTTTGCGCGATTACAAACAAACCAATAAATGTCCCAAAAGGTATTTCTACGAATGGAATCAGGCAGAAATATAGTACCAGGCCGGCCAGTACACTGTCCGTGATGCCTAAAATTGTTTGTTGAAATGCCATTTTTGTTGATGGAACTTCGAATTTAATGTCGCCGATTTTTACATTCTTTTTATGAAACAGCATTGTTATTGCAAAATATGTAGTCAAGACCGTTGTGCAGAATATGAACAATGTGTTCAATCCCATACTGACCCCCAGGGAATTATCAAAAATGGCGCGTGGGATTAAAAAATAACCAATAACTACAATTGCGGATGCGCCCAAAAAATATGTAAAACCAGATATTGTTAGCATTTTTAATATGTCGCCCGCGCGAATGCGCCAACGGGTATACAGTCTGTACCGAATCGCGCCGCCACTGACTACGGCGTGTCCTGCATTGTTGCTGATTGCAAAGCCCAACATTCCCGCCAACATCCATTTCCACCATGCAACATTCCCGCCAACATATTTTAATGCCAATCGGTCGTACAAAGATAATGCCAAATAGCCCGCAAAACAAGCAATACAAGCAATTACAAGGTTTGTAAATGGAATGTCCAGTATCGCGTGCGCGATATCAGATAAACTGTAATTGCGTAATTGCCACCACAACATACCCGCAGCAAGAACGAAAAAGAATATGCCCGAATAACTTATTATTTTTTTTATCAGGCGTTTTGCTTTGACTGACATTTAATTCCTTTTAAGCCAGATTAGGATAACAATATTATATCAAAAATCAAACCTAAAAAAAATTGCAAAAGATTTATCTGTTTATATAATGATAAAAAAAGAAAGGATTTAAAATGTTGCGACCATCATTGCGTAAAAATAGCCAATTAAGACCAGTTTCATTGGAAACGGGTGTTAACAAATGGGCCGAAGGCTCGTGCCTGATAAAAGTTGGCGGAACGCATGTGCTGTGTAATGCGTCTGTCGACTTGAATCAGCCTGTTTGGAAGCGGATGCAGAATAAAACAGGCGGTTGGGTGACCGCAGAATATGCAATGTTGCCTCGCGCAAATGGTACTCGCAAGGGGCGTGAGGCGATTTTAAAAGATAATCGCAGCGCAGAAATATCGCGTTTAATTGGTCGTTCCCTGCGCAGTGTCGTTGATATGGAAGCGTTGGGAAAGCATACAATAACAATTGACTGTGATGTTATTCAGGCAGACGGTGGAACCAGATGTGCCAGTATCACAGGCGCCTTTGTCGCGTTAAGTTTGGCTGTGCGCTGGTTGATGAATCAGGGTCGTATACATACAAATCCTATCTTGGATAATGTTGCTGCGGTGTCGGCAGGGGTTTGGAAAAATGAATTGATTCTGGATTTAGATTATGAAGAAGATTGTGTCGCAGAAATGGATGCTAATTTTGTTGTGGCGGGCTCGGGCAAATTTGTCGAAATTCAGGCTACTGGCGAACAGCATCCGTTTGATGCAACGCAACTGTCGGAATTGATGATGTTGGCGGACGCGGGGTGCAAACAGTTAATTGATTTGCAGAATCAGGTTTTGGAATAAAATTTATCTGGCGGATTGACGTTCGATATTTTTAATCGCGGCAAGTTGTTCTCGTATAAAGTTGGCTTTGTTGGCGTTGTTTTCGCGTCCTTTGTCAGATTTTGTGTTTACGTGCATATCGTCCGCGGCCTTGATAATGCGGCGCAGCAAAACGAATATAAGACGGTATTTCATTATGTTGCGTAAAATTTCATTTGATGGGCTGGGCATAGAATATTTCTGTTTATTGTGCATTTTGTAATATGCGTTATACACATTTTTGTATATCCCCAGTTCGATTTGCAGAGGTGAAAAAATGTCGCGGTATATAAAGCTGTATTTTGCTTCGGCAAAATCGATAAACGACAGTTTGTTCGTGTCGGAATCGTACAAAACATTCCCAGAATTTAAATCGCAATGTGACCATGCATAGTGTGTTTCGTATTCAAATGAAGATATATTGTCGCATATACTGGATGCGTATTTGATTTCGTCATCGGTAAACCAAATAGGCATTTTGTTGTCGATAAAATCTGTCAGTCGTTTAAATTTTAATTCTAAAGAAATTTGATGGTTGTTGATGTCTTCGACTGGTTTTAATTCGTTCATGTCGACCAAAAATGCTGCAATGCCATCGATTATTTCATATTTTTGGCGTGGCAGTAATGTTTTGTAAAAATCAGCTGTCAAATGTTGGCCTGGGGCACGTTCTTCCAGTAATTGAAATTCGTCGTCTTTGATGAACAACATGCGTGGAATGTTATAGCGCGGATTGCCTATGTTGTATATTTCATCAATTGCTTGTTTTGTATTGTATTGTTTTTTTAGCCAGGCTTGACAGGCGTCTGGTCCAAAAGTAGGCAATGGACGCTTCATGACAAAATTTTGCCCAAAATCAGCGATATATGTTTCGCGACCATGAATAAGATTTTTTAGCTGTTTTGTCATTTTTTCTTTATATTGTCTTTGATTTTGTTAACAGTTTGATTATGTCTTGTTGGGTACGCAACATACATTTGTACATATAACCATAATATGATTTTTTGTTGCCGTTTGCGGCATCGCGCAATGCCGCCATGTATTCTTGATTGTCGGGTGCATAATTAAATACAATAGGGCGATAACCTTTGGTGATTAAAAACCAGTTCATAATCATACGAGCAGTGCGTTTGTTAAAGTCGTTGAAGGGTTGCAGTATGATTATTTCATAATGTACATCAAATGCGCGTTGCAAATATTGCTGTTTGCTGCTGTTCATACGATACATAATATCGTCCAAATGTTGGCGTGTGATTTCTGGGGTTGCGTGCGCCGGTATCGTTTTAGACAGGGCGCACACCATTTTTGTGCGCATACCGCATGGAACTACATCTGTGTTTTTTGTCAGGTTATAATGTACATCCATAACATCGGTAAGGTTTAAATTCTGTTTATTTGTTTGTTGGACAATTGTATCCCATGTACCGCTGATGTTTTGGATAAAATCGCTGCAGGTATCAAATCTGATTTCTTTGTCGCTGCATTGATTTAAAATAAGTGATTCTTTGATAAATGCGCTTTTTATCCACGCAATATCGTTCAAATGTTTTGCGTGTTCATTCAGCAGCGCATTGATGGTTTTGCGCTTTTCTTCAATGTCTTGCTTAATGTTATATATCTGTTTCTTTGTCATTGTATATTATATATTAATACATAAAATTAATTTGTCAAGTGTTTGAGTGTTTATAAAATTCGTGTTGAACGGTTTGGGAATTTGTTTTATGCTGATGTTGTTTAAAAGAAAGGAATAGGAATATGTTAAAGAATTTGCTGTTGTTGATTGCATTGTTTACACCATTTATTGCAGATGCGGCTACAAAAAAGAAAAAGGAAGAGCCGATTGTACATCTGACCGATGAACAGATTTATAATGAATTAAAGAAATTGGCGCTGGTTTTTGAAGTTGCTCGTGAAAACTTTGTTGAAGAAGCTGATGAAAAAAAGATGCTGGAAGCGGCCATGAACGGTATGTTGGGTGCATTGGACCCGCATTCTTCTTATTTGTCCCAGGACGATTTCAAAGAATTCAGTGACAAGTCACATGGTGAATTTGGTGGTTTGGGAATTCAAATTACCAGCGACAAGGGCGCTGTTCGTGTTATTTCACCAATCGATGATACGCCTGCGGACAAGGCTGGCATCAAAGCAGGGGATTACATTACACATATCGATGGGGAACAGGTGTTTGATTTGACATTAAATCAGGCTGTGAAAAAAATGAAGGGACGCCCTGGAACCAAGGTAAAATTGACAATCGTGTCCGAAGACGGGGAAACAAAAAATTTAACCCTGAAACGCGATATTATCAAGGTAAAATCTGTTAAATTCGAAGAAAAAACAATGGCAAACGCTGATCCAGATGATAAAGATACGCCAAAGATTGGCTATGTCAGAATTTCTGATTTTGGTGCAACAACAGCTCGCGATTTGAAAGAAGCGCTGGAAAGTCTGGAAAAGAAAAAAGTACGCGGATATGTTTTGGATGTGCGCAATAATCCGGGTGGGTATTTAACTGCTGCGATTGATGTGTCTGATGCGTTTTTGGACAGCGGCGAAATTGTTTCAACGCGCGGAAAGCGTGAAACGGATATCGAACGCGTGCATGCGAAACCTGGTGATTTAGCAAATGGCAAACCTGTTGTCGTGTTGATTAACCATGGGTCGGCATCTGCGTCTGAAATCGTTGCCGGCGCTTTACAGGATAATGGTCGCGGATTGGTTATGGGGTCGCAATCATTCGGCAAGGGCAGCGTGCAACAGCAAAAGCCGCTGGGTGATGGTACCGCCATTCATATTACAATTGCGCGTTATTATACGCCATCGGGTAAATCTATTCAGAACGAAGGTATTACACCTGATGTAGAAGTTTTGCAAAGCAAGATAGAAGTGTTGGAAAAAAAGGAAAGCATGTATTCCGAAGCGTCGTTTAAAAATTCGTTGAAAAACGAACAGTCCAAGAAAAAGTCTGATAAGAAAGAGGACGATGACGATAAAGAAAAAGAACTGACAGACGAAGAAAAAGATGCGTTGGATTATCAATTGCAACGCGCGATGGATATGGTAATCGCAATGGAAAAATTGCAGGCAAAGAAAGATGCAAAAACTTCCGATGATAAAAAAACAGATGATGTAAAAAAATCTGAAAAGACAGAAAAAAAGGAACAAAAGAAATAAAAATGGGGCAATGCCCCATTTTTTTATTTTGTGCGACCCTTGTTTTTACGACCGATCAATTCGCCGTTTTCACCGATAATCCAATCACAAAATTCCAAACGCAAACATCTTTTTGCGTTGATATATCCTGTTTCGCAATTTTTGTATTTGTTTAATTCTTCGTCGCTGATTTTCGTGTGCGTTTTGTATTTTGATAACATTGTGCGTTTGCCTTCGCGCATATGACGTGTGCGTTCAGGAATTTCGTTTTCGGTGGTCACCTGGACAACATTTGTCCCAAAGTGCACCAAATGTTGTGCATCGTGTGCCATAATGCGATAACCCGGTGTGCCCTGGATGGCCAGCAAGCTGCCACAGCTGTATGCGCTGGATAAAACGGTTGTGCGAATAATTGCACCTTTGTATTTTGCCAAATTGATAAGTGTTGAAATGTCGTTCAGCAAGTGTACATAGCCACCACAAGAATCGATGAAAAAGTCAATTACAGGACGCTGTGAGTCATCGATGCTGTATGGAGATTCTATTTTTATGCTGGCGTTATATTTTGGCATCTGTGGTAATTTTAGCACTAAATTGCCTAATTCGCCAATCATTTCATTCATTTCTTCGTCTTCGAAATCGCCCAAGATATAGACTTGATTGCCGATAATATAATTCATAGCCTGTGAAGAGTTAATTGCGTTGCTTCGTGCCATTTTTGCATCCCTTGGTTTTGATGGGTTTTTATTAATAAATAAATTTGTGCACAGATTTTGGGCTTTGTCAATATAAAAAAGGGCATGCTGCCCTTTTTTTATCGCGTGTGACCACGAAAGTTTCCGTTTGAATCAATGACCCAATCGCACAGGTTTTTCGCCAGGCATTGGTCTGCGCTTAGATAGCCCTGTTCGTTGCTCATTAATTTTTTCAGGTCTTTTTCTGTTAAATTCGTATTTTCACGATATGTTTTTTTTACTGTTTCGGAAAAATTTTCCATTCTTTTTTTTATTATTTCTATTTCAGATTCTTTTGTTGCAGTTAACCCAATTGCGCCAAAATGAACTAAATGTTGCGCGTTGTCGTACATAATGCGATAACCCGGTGTGCCCTGGATGGCTAACAAACTGCCACAGCTGTATGCGCGGGACAAAACAGTTGTGCGAATAATTGCACCACGATTTTTTGCGGTGCTCAGCAATGCGGCAATTGAATTTAAAATATTCAGTTCGCCGCCGGATGAATTAATGTATACATCTATGATGGGGTTTTTAAGTTCGTATGTGTCGTATGGCGATACCAATGTGTTGCTTTGTGTGTATTTTGTTTGAACTGGTAATTTCATAACCATATCGGCTAAATCGCCAATCATTTCATTGGTTTTTTCGGGATAAAATTTGTCTAAGATAAAAACCTTGTTTGCGGAAATATAATTTGATGTATTGTTGTTCGCCATGATTTCCTCTTTTTTTGTATCGTATACGAATTGTTTAATTTGTCAATATAAAAAATGATTTATAAATCTTGCCTTGGATGGGATTTAGGAGTATTATTTATGCGATAAATTAATATAGGGAAAAAAGAATATGTCTAAATTAATTGTTGATGGAAACTGGGCTGCGGCGGATGTCGCGTACAGATGTGTTGATTTTGCTGCGATTTATCCAATTACCCCCAGCAGTACAATGGGTGAATTAGCTGATGAATGGTCGTTCCAGCATAAAAAGAATATTTGGGGCGCAATACCGCAAATAATTGAAATGCAATCCGAGGCGGGTGCCGCAGGCGCAATGCATGGCGCGTTGCAGATGGGCAGTTTGGCGACAACTTTTACTGCATCTCAGGGATTGTTATTGATGATTCCAAATATGTATAAGATAGCAGGTGAACAAACACCGTTCGTTATGCATGTTGCAGCGCGCGCATTGGCAACGCATGCGTTGTCTATTTTTGGAGACCACAGTGATGTTATGTCTGTGCGTTCAACAGGTTTTGCAATGCTGTCTTCGCACAATGTGCAACAGGCGCATGATATGGCGGCAATTGCACATGCGGCAACTATTCGCAGCCGTGTTCCGTTCTTGCATTTCTTTGATGGGTTCCGTACCAGTCACGAAGAATCCAGATTAGTCAGAATACCAGATGATGTATTAAAAAGTCTGATCCCAGATGCGTTGGTGCGTGAAAATCGTGCCCGTGGTATGACCCCCGATAAACCGACAATTCGTGGTACTGCACAAAACCCTGATGTTTATTTCCAAGGGCGTGAAGCGGCAAATCCGTTGTACGAAAATGTGCCACAAATTGTTCAGAGTTGTATGGATGAATTTGCAGATTTAACTGGACGAAAATATGGCCTGATTGAATATGTTGGTGATAAAAATGCAGAAAATGTTATTGTGGCAATGGGCAGTGCTGTTGACACAATTGAAGAAACTTTGCCGCATTTACCATCTGGACTGGGTTTGCTGAAAGTGCATTTGTATCGCCCGTTCCCGGTCGATGCGTTCAGGGACGCGTTGCCGCAGACTGTTAAACGCATTGCGGTATTGGACAGAACAAAAGAACCAGGCAGTATTGGTGAGCCATTATATCAAGATGTAAAATCAATTGTTAGAGGTGATATAGAAGTTTATGGTGGTCGGTACGGATTGGGTTCCAAGGAATTCAAACCACGTGATGTCAAGGCTGTGTATGAAAATCTGATGCGTGGAACGATGCACCATAATTTTACGGTCGGGATTGATGATGATTTAAGTGGTTTGTCGTTGAAAACCGATATGGCGTTTTCTGTCGAAGATCCTAATTTTAAAACGGCTGTATTATACGGTATTGGCAGTGACGGTACAGTTGGGGCGGTTAAAAATATTGTAAAGATTGTCGGCGAAAATTCCGATTTGTATCCTCAGTCATATGCTGTTTATGATTCTAAAAAGTCTGGGGGATTGACTGCGTCACATATTCGTTTTTCTGACGCGCCAATTAAAAGTCAATATTTGGTCGAAGTTGCTGACTTTATCAGTGTTTCGAACTTTATGATTGCACAAAGATTTGATGTGTTCCGTGGGTTGCGTGCAGGTGGTACTGTGATGATTAATACATCTGTGGCACCGGATGTTGCGTTTGCAAATTTACCGCGCGATACCCAGGAACATTTAATTCGTATGCGTGCAAATGTATATTTCTTGGATGCAAACCGCGGTGCAGCAGAGTTAGGCTTGGGCAATCGTATCAACACATTTATTATGTTGAATTTCTTTAATTTAACCCAGGTTATTAACCCAGAATTAGCGGCCAACAGCGCCAAGGCCGCAATTGAAAAGACATACAAGAAAAAAGGTATGGATGTTGTTGAAGCAAACTGGGCTGCTGTGGACAGGGCTGCAGAATTCCTGACACATTATAAATTGCCGTCTTCGATATCTGATTTGGCGCCTGATTTTATTCCTGCAATGACGGCTGATGCGCCTGTGGAAATCGCAGGGACATTGGGTGAAATTGCGGCACAGCGTGGGGATTCGATTCCTGTGTCCAGATTCCGTGTTGATGGCGAATTTGGTGGTGGGCAATATCCTGTTGGAACATCTAAATATGAAAAGCGGGCTATTTCTAATACTGTGGCCAGTATCGATATAAATAAGTGTTTACAATGTGGAAAGTGCGCTATGTTGTGCCCGCATGCCGTTATTCGTATCAAGGCAATGACAGCAGAACAAGCGGCACAGGCGCGTGAAAATGGCGTGACAGTTGTGCCAATGAAAACGCCAGAATTGGGACCGGATATGTATTTTACTGTTAATGTATCTGCTGCTGATTGTACTGGGTGCAATATCTGTGCAAAGCATTGTCCTGTTGGGGCGATATCTATGGTACCATCATCCGATGTGATGGCGTCTGAACAGGCTGCATTTGATGCTGCTGAAAAAATTCCAAATATTGAACGCGGCAAGCTGAACCTGAACATACCAAAACACATTGAACTTTTGCCGCATTATTTTGAATTCCCAGGTGCGTGTGCGGGGTGTGGTGAAACACCATATATCAGAATGTTGTCGCACTTGTTTGGTGACAGAATGATTGTTGCAAATGCAACGGGTTGTTCGTCTATTTATGGGGCGAATTTGCCAACAACCCCATGGACCAAGGATGGGGCAGGGCGTGGGCCTGCATGGTCTAATTCGTTGTTTGAAGATAATGCTGAATATGGTCTGGGGATGCGTTTGGCCTTGAACCAAAAGCGCGAAAATTTAAAGGCTTTGTTGTTCGAGTTGGGAATTCGTGATGTAGAGCAATTGTTTGACGAAACAAATGTCGAAAAGCAGCGCGAAATAGAAACTGCACTGCGTGAACAGTTGGCATCAATTGATGGTGAACGGGCGCGTTTGGCAGAAACATTGGTCGGTGAAATTGTCAGCAAATCTGTGTGGATTATCGGTGGTGACGGTTGGGCGTATGATATTGGTTATGGTGGCGTTGATCATATTTTACATAGTGGCGAAAATGTAAATATCTTGGTCTTGGATACCGAAGGTTATTCTAATACCGGTGGCCAGCAATCTAAATCTACACCGTTTGGTGCCAGTATGAAGTTCGCAATTGGCGGTAAAGAACACGCTAAGAAAGATTTGGGTATGATTGCGATGATGTCGGGTGCATATGTTGCACAGATTGCGTTGGGTGCAAATCAGCCCCAGGCGATTCGTGCTTTCCGTGAAGCGGCATCATTTAACGGCCCATCTATTATATTGGCGTATGCGCCATGTATTGCGCACGGTTTTGCATTACAAAATGGTCCAGAACACCAGACACAAATGGTTCAGACAGGGGCGTGGCCGTTGTTCCGATTCGATCCGCGCTTGATTGATGAAGGTCATAATCCACTGACTATGGATTCTAATGTCGATACGCCTGCGCCGTTGGAAGAATTTTTGAAAACAGAATCCAGATTTGGTGCTGCGCGTGCTGCGAATCCTCAATTTAATAAACTGGTTGATGCGGCCAAGGCTAATAATGCTTATCGCAGCGAATTAAAACGACATATTGCTCAATTCGCAATGATGAACAAGCCGAAAATAAAAGAAGATGGAGAAGGATAATGAAAAAAATATTGTTGTTGGCAGTTTGTGTGCTGTCTGCATGTGCTTTTCAAACAAAGCATCGTGGGTATGTGTTCCCGTCAAATTTGGAAGACAAGGTTGCAAACATTAAAACGACTTCGGTGCTGATTGATGAAATTGGGACGCCCCAGGTCAAGACTGTTTATGGGGACGAAGTGTGGATTTATTTTGGGGCGGATGAAAATTATCGTGGTCCATTGGCGCCGACTTTTACAGACGAAACCGTTTTGTTGGCGTGGGTGCGCGGCAATCGTATTGTAAAAACCCAGGTTTTGCATGATGCTGATTTGCCCGATATAAAAATTGCAGAAGGTGAAACGGAAATACCTGCAGCAATCGAATTGAACGCAATAGAAGAATTGTTTAATAATATTGGTCGTTTCAGTCCGGCGGGGTTGGGACAATAATCTGTGGATTTTTTGTATTGTCAAATCATTAAAAATAAGGTATAATTAACGGCATGGGAAAGAGATTTTATTTTGCATTAATTTTATCTGTTTTGACATATGCTGGCGCACATGCATGTGGTGATGGTTATGTGCTGTTTGAACCGCGCCAAAAGAAGGTTGACGGAATACCTGTCGCAGAATGTCAGAAATTGTGGTGTATGGATTTTGAAACAGGCGCTTATATGGGCAGCGGGGACAAGGCTAATTCCGGATATCGTGCGACCAGTGGCCCAAGTGAAATTTGCGATGCAAAAAAGAACTGTGTGACTTGTTGGGGTGAACGAAAATGGTGCGCGGGCGAGGTGCCGGGTCAATGGAATCCCGAATATGGTGCGTATACACGCGGTGGCAATAACGCAACATACGAATCTGTTAAAAAGGGCAGTTGTTTTGCGTGGCGCCTGGAAAAACCCAACTGCGAAGATGGAAAAATTGCAGTTTTGCAGGGTGATAAGTGGTCTTGTTTGACCAAAACAGAAAGCCAAGAAGTTTCCCGTGAATCCAGTGTTCGCAGAACTGGTTCCAGAAGGATGATTTCGTTTAAATGATAAATCCCCATAATTTGGGGATTTTTTTTGAGGCATTTATTTGTTTTTTTGTTTTTTTGTGATATAATATGTGGGAATTTGAGAGAATGGCAACCGTAAAAGGGTATGAATTATGCCAAGTAAAAAATTAGATTTTAAAGCAGGACAATTTGTTGTTTATCCAACCCAGGGCGTTGGTAAACTGTTGCGTATCGAAGAACAAACAATTGCTGGCCAAAAGATAAAATTGTTGGTTATCGATTTTGAACGCAATCATATGACTTTGCGTGTGCCTTTGGAACGCGCGGAAATTTCGGGACTGCGTCCGTTGACATCTGTTAAAAAGATGGACGAAGCGATTGCGTCCGCCAAGGGTAAAGCCGGGGCAAAGCGCATGATTTGGGCGCGCCGTGCCGCACAGTATGAAGAAAACATCAATTCTGGTGACCCAATGAAGTTGGCAGAGGTTGTACGCGATTTACAGCGTCGCAGTGCTGCGGATACTATGACTTTTTCTGCGCGTCAATTGTATCTGCGTGCTTTGGAACGTATGGCCCAAGAATTTGCCGTGTTGCATAAAATCGATTTGGATGCGGCGTCTGATAAAATTGAAGATATTTTGGGCATACCAAAAGAAATCGATTTAAACGCGGTTGAAGAATCTGATGAAGAAGATATCGAAGACGACGACAATTAAAAATCCCCAATTTGGGGATTTTTATTTTGTTTCAATTACAACCATTGCTGCACAATAATCACTTTGATCTGTAATTGACAAGTGTATATTCACATCGCCTGTCGCCAGTGTTTTTAATGCGGCTTTTGCGCCACCTGTGATTAATAATTCAGGGCGACCATTGTCGTTATGTACGACAGAGACATCAGAAAAAGCAATGTCTTCGCCAAAGCCTGTGCCGATGGCTTTCAAGAACGCTTCACGGGCAGCCCAGAAATTAGCCAGATGTTTTTCTGAATTTGCATTGTCGTTATCCGCGTATTCCAGTTCTTTTTTTGTAAAGATGCGTTGTTTTTTAAATGCAGACCAGTCCAAAAAGCGGCCGCATTCAACCAAATCAATTCCGATCCCCAGTATCACGATTTCCCCCTGTGTGCTGTATGTTGATATGGCATACTAATAACATTTTGCCGATTCGTGCAAGCATTATTTTTTTGTGGTTGATACCTGCTATTTTCCCCACTTTTGGGCGATTGTATATTCGGCGATTAATGGCACAGACAGGTTCGCAATATGTTCCATCGAGTGTTTTATTTGCGCGGCAAATATATCTGCATCAAAAACACTGCATTCAAATACTATTTCATCGTGAACCTGCATAATCATACAGATTTTGTCGCGATTCGGTTGAATGATATTTTTGTGTATTTCAACCATTGCGCGGCGCATTAAATCTGCTTCGAAGCCTTGGATTGGGGCGTTGATTGCAGCGCGCATCGCATACGCGCGCATACGTGGATTTTTTGCTTCTGGTAATTCGATGCGCCGTCCCCATGGGGTGTATACGCACGCGTTTTGCAAGGCGAATTCTTTGGTTTTTGCGATGTATTCGCCAATTTCGGGCAGGCTTGCCAGATAAGATTTTATAATTTGTTGGGCGTCTGCGCGTGATATCCCCAGCTGTGCCGCCAACCCAAAGGATGATATGCCATATATGATTGAAAAATTTACTGTTTTTGCTGCGCGGCGCATTTCTTTTGGAACCGGCGTGTCAGCGGGAATATTAAATATTTTGCGTGCAGTTTGTTCGTGGATGTCGTGACCGTTGTTAAAAGTATCTTTGAATGTTTTTATGTCTGCAATATCCGCCAGCAGGCGCAGTTGAATCTGGGAATAGTCGACAGATATTAATACATTGCCGGGGGACGCGATAAAGCATTTTCTGATTTCTTCGCCCAGTTCTGTTTTTACAGGTATGTTTTGCAGGTTTGGATCGCGACTGGACAAGCGGCCTGTATTTGTACTGGTCTGCAAATATGTTGTATGAATACGGCCGTCAGGTGCGATTTGGTGTGGCAACGCGTCTGCGTATGTGCCTGCCAGCTTTGCAACAGAGCGCCATGATAATATTTTTTCAATAATTTGGTGTTCGTCAATCAAATCGTTTAATGCGTCTGCGTCTGTTGAGCGCTTTTTATTCGCAGTCAGCCCCAGTTCATCAAATAAAACGGCCCCCAGTTGTTTTGGACTGGCGATGTTAAATTCGTGTCCTGCCAATTTCCAGATTTCAGCCCCCAGTGTTTGTAATTGTGCGTGGAATACCCCCGACAGTTGATTTAAGCGCGCGCGGTCTGCCAATACGCCATTGCGTTCAATTTGGAATAATATTGGCATTAGTGGTAAATCGCAGGTTTCGTACAATTTGCGCAATTGTTCGTCTTGGTTTAATTCAGGGCGCATCAAATCGTACAGCGCGCGACACACACATGCGTCTTCGGTGGCATATGGTGCAGCGGCGTCAATTGGTAATTCTGCAAAATGCATATCGTTATTGCGTGTTTTAGCCGGAAACAGCGATGCAAATTTTATCGTTTCATGTCCCAAATATTTTAACGCCAGTTCATCCAGCCCATGTCCGTGTAGCGTGCCGTGTAATATATATGACAGCAACATAGTATCATCAATCGGGGCGATTTTTTCTGCGTCCCAACCCATATTTGCCATAATGTGCAAATCGTATTTTAAGTTGTGACCTATTTTTATAATTTGTGGGTTTGTTAATATAGGCCACAGTTTTTTATACAGTTCTGATACGCTGATTTGATTTGGTGCGTGTTCTGTTTCGCCAAATAAATTTGCCCCCCCAGATGTATGACCGACGGGGATATATACACCATAATTTGCTGATGTGGCCAATGACATTCCAACCATTTTATCGGTCATTTGATTCAGGCCTGTTGTTTCAGTGTCGATTGCCAAAACGCCATCGATGTTTTTTAAAAAATCGTCCAGTTCAGATATAGTTTTAATGGTTTTGTGTTTGAATTGTAGTTGGTGTTTTTCGGGTAATGTCTGGGTGTGTGTTGCCGCAGGCAATTCGCATGCGTTTCCCGGAAAGTTCAGTTCCGCCGTCGGTAAATTTTCGTCCCCATCAGGAAATGATTTTGATATTTTTTCGAACAGCGATTTGCTTTCCAGTTCTGTTTTTACAAATTCCAACGCGCCGTTTTTATTAAATACAAAAGGTGATATTTTTAACCCTGACAAATCGACATCGTTTTTCAGTGTGACCAATTTTTTTGATACATACGCCATTTCACGATTGTCGCGCAGCAGGTTGCGTGTGCGTTCATTTGAAACATTATCCAGATTTTCATACAGCGCATCTAATGAGCCAAATTGATTTATTAATTCTGCGGCCTTTTTGGGGCCGATTCCAGGCACCCCGGGCACATTATCAGATGAATCGCCCATCAGCGATTGTACATCGATGACCTGATTTGGTTTTACGCCAAATTTTTCCAGCACTGCTGGTTCGCGAATTTCGCGCTGTTTCATAGTGTCATATAAAAATGTGCAATTGTTTACCAACTGCATCAGGTCTTTGTCGCTGGTGATAATGCGGGTAGAGTCTGTGTCTGAACAGTTTTGTCTTGCCAGTGTTGCGATTACATCGTCTGCTTCGACCCCTGGGACACACAGCGTTGGCACACCCATTTGGGGCAGGGCGCGTCGTATCATTTCGCCTTGGGCAATCAGGTCAGCAGGTGTTTCAGACCGGTTCATTTTATATTGCGGATAAATATCCTGGCGAAAAGTGATGCGCGATGCGTCAAACACACACACAATCGAGTCGTTTTTCTGGGCGTTTGACAAAATTGGCAGAATCATATTAATAAAACCATATACTGCACCGGTTGGTGTGCCGTCATTGCGTGTCAGTCGGCTGTGCACCCCATAATAGGCGCGAAAAAGCAAAGAATTACCGTCAATAAGTGTCAGCATACGATTTTATTCCTGTTGTTAAATCAGGGGGCCACGCCCCCCAAAAATTATTTTTTAAAATACATAACGCAATTTTATGCGACCCTGATATTGCAGCAGGTCGATTTTTTCGTTTGCGTATTCGAACAATTCTGATGCGTACAGAACGCGACCTTCGACATCGACATTAAATGGAATTGCTGGCAAATCAAATGTGACGCCAATCATACCCTGGTATGCGATTGTGTCGTCGATATCCAGACTGATATTTTCAGATGGTTCAAATTTGCTGGAAAAAGTTGTGCCAACGCCTGCGCCAAAATAAGGCTTGATAACTGCGGTTGGTAATTTGAAATATGCGTTAAGCATACCGAAATTCAGGGTTGTATCATCTGTTTTTGAATAGTCGTATTCAGCCTCTAGCCGGAACATTGGCACATCGATACCTAAAACTGCGCCATAAGATTGCAGTGAATAAGATTCATTGTTGCCGTCTGCGAAATAAGTACTGCCCCCGACGCCGAAAGTACCGCCTGCATAAATATCAAACAACAGATTTGCGTTTGCCACGCCGGACACAGACATAACTGCGGCCGCTGTTAAAAATCCAAGAGTTTTTATTTTCATATTTTCTCCTTTATATGATATTATAATAGGAAAAGGGCACAAGATATGCAAGAAAATAAACCTGTTTTAATTGTTGGATTGGGTAATCCTGGGGCTGAATATGCGATGACGCGTCATAATGTTGGATTTATGGCTGTGGACGCGATGGCGGGCGATGGCGCGACATGGAAAAAGGAAAAAAACGCGCTGACATATCGTGTGGACATTGATGGTCGTCGTGTAATTTTTGCAAAGCCACAAACTTTTATGAATAACAGTGGAACTGCGGTATTGGCGCTGATGACTTTTTACAAGGTGCCACTGGAAAATTTGATTGTGATTCATGATGATATGGATATATCGGTGGGCAGTGTTCGTGAAAAAGTTGGCGGGGGCAGCGCGGGTCACAATGGCATAAAATCGATTGATGCGAATGTTGGGCGTGAATATCGTCGTATTCGTATTGGGGTTGGACATCCGCGTGATTTTGATTTGCCGATAAATCCGGCAGATTGGGTTCTGGGTCGGTTTGGTGCGGAACACATTGCCGCAATAAAAGATGTGATTTCTGGGTTAAAGTTGTAAGTTTTTTTATTCTAACAATTTTTTTGTTTAAAAAAAATTGTCATCCTGTGGCTTGACTTTCATACCCAGGTTGTTTATGCAAATTTGTGTTCGCGTTGCGAACATGGACCTAGGTTCCACGGTCAAGCCGTGGAATGACAGAGTTTTTTGTTTATTCACCCAGGTTCCGCAGGGCACCCGTGGAATGACAAAGGCTTTTAAGTTTTTTTATTTTTAAAGTATGTTTAAATCCCCGGTTCCCACCTGCGCGGGAATGACAGGGAAATCGGGATGGGGCTTTTTTTGCTTGACAATTATTTGATGTGTGCGAACATGTTGGTACAGAGAAAACAAAGGATTATAATATGAAATTAATCAGCAAGAAAATTCCATATTCATTAAAACGCATTGTTCCAATGGCAATGTTGGCGGGTGCCACGGTGTTTGGTGGCGGCTGTAAACCACAAAACGAACCAGATGACCCATTGGATAAAACACCAAACACACCGGTTGAAACACCGGTTGAACCAATTGTAAAAGTTAATAAGGAACTATATTTTAAACAATCTGATGTTATACAAATTTCATTTGATACATTAAATAAATATCTGGCAATGGAAAATATTGATACAATTTTCATGATTCCCCAGGGGGGCTTCGCTGCTCCAAGCTCAGTGGGTTATCATTATTTTGAATTGGCGCGCAGCAATCTGTTGGAACCGCGTACAAACCTGTCCCCGCGTATCCGTGGCAAGGGTGATTTCATTACAAACCCAGGACACCCCAGTCAGGCACCAGAAGACAGCCTGTGGTTTGTGTCCAAGGGTTGGACAGTAAACAAGCGGTTTACAAGATAATTCTTTAATACTATCCCCCAAAAATAATGGGGGTTTTTTTATTTGATTTTGTGTTTCTTATTCTATACCATTGTGCATAACAGGAAACGAGAATGAAAATTATTAAATTTATTATACCATCATTATTGCTGTTTATGCCAATCGGTGTATTCGCGGGGGGGTGTG
Organism: uncultured Alphaproteobacteria bacterium; assembly: GCA_904502095.1. GTDB lineage: Bacteria > Pseudomonadota > Alphaproteobacteria > Rs-D84 > Rs-D84 > Enterousia. The sequence goes on along the minus strand of CAJGDG010000003.1, from coordinate 27,466 downwards.
AAGATTATACGGAAGCCGACTGCCCAGACGCCGCCGACAGCGGTTGTTATTGGATGCCAGAGGATCCTGTTTTAGAAGAGCCCGGCGGATGTAGGCAGTGTCTGGATGGGGACTATTCGATTGGAACCGAATGTAAATCATGTCCCGTCGGGCATTATTGTGAGGATGGGGTTAAGGAGCCATGCTACTACAATCAATATAGTGATTCCGAAGGCGCTACCATTTGCAAGCTATGCCCCGCCGGTGAACGTAGCAACCCCGGTGCCAGCAGTTGCACCCCATGCCCCGCCGGAACTCATGGCATAGATGAGGGCGGTGGTTGCTATTTTTGTCATTCTGGACATTATTGCCCGAACGAAGGTATGATAGAAATGTTTGTGTGTCCAGCAGGAACTTATACCCCCAGTGATACCACAGGATATTCCGAATGTCTAAACTGTACTCTCCCGACTGGCGTGGGCGGGGATGCCTTCGTTAGTGGGCCAACGGCTAGTTTTTTGAACGAAGCTGATAGTGAGTTTTTAGAAGAGAATCTTCCTTTTGATGTAAAGCTCACAGCTAATAACACAGATTCTTGCCCGTTTGTGGTTTCCTGTTCGGGTAATACATTTGTAAAATTCGAAAATGGTGCTTTTAAGTGCGAACCGTGTCCGGAGTCTTATGAATATATTTCTAACCCGCCTGAACATAGCAATACGGTATATTATTACAAAGGAAAAGGTGATACTGAAAACGCGGTGTATTATGACCCGAACGGCAAATGCCCGAATACAATTAATCCGATAACATTAAATTTTCCCGAGTCGCTTTATTATCCGTTCCCGCCAAGCGGTTCTTACCAACCCATTTGCGCTGTGAAAATAGATAACAAATGGAAACTTGCTACCAGGAGAAGTGGCAAATGTCCGTCAGATCCCGATTATTATCATGACAGCGTGACTGGGTTTGGCAGTGTTAGTTTTTCCGACAATCTGATGTTGGCGGCCGAAAATTTTTGTTTGAACAATGATGATACCTTGTGTTTTCAGGGGACAGGTTGTGGCGGGCGCAGCGGCAATTGTACAATCACGGTGACAGACGCAATCAACGAATACTGGAAGCCAGACTCCGGAACAAAGTCCGCGACTTTGTATCCGAAGTTTACTATGCCTGAAATGGAAATGTTAATAATGGCAATCACAGATCACGATATCAAAGTGTCAGACGACGGGAAAGTATATGTGCGCTTGCCAGATGAAGGTTTCCTAAAAGATCTGCCCGCTAATCAATTCAGCTCGGGCGGTGCCAGTGGTGGCGGTATAAAGTATCACAATGGTCAGTATAAAGACGTTGGCATGATATGTGCTTTTGGAAGCGAAGAGGACACAGAATGGTATAATGTGCAAAATAAAAAAGGAAAGACTTGCAGGGGACTTGGTTTAGAAGAAGTGTTTTTGAACAGCAGTACCAGATACGTTTACGATTATATTGTGTCAGTAAGTGGTACTATTGATTATGGGCAAAAATTTTGTCTCTCCACCAACTCAAGTAACTGTACGGTTCCGCCGAAATTTATGGTGGCAAAATTGAGCGAGACCAAGGATGGCTTTTATTTAGAGCTGCCGATATCAAATAAAGAAGATTTGAAAAAGAAGATTTCGTGTGATGGGAAAAGTATTTTTCCTGACAACCCAAAAAATATTAGATTTGGCAGCGGAATATATCCCATGCAAGAGATACCGTGGAATGCAAGCGGCCTTCAAATAATAAAAGACGAGGCTAATGGGCAATATGTAGTTGTGGGGTTGTTTTACTATACCCCCTGTGCCGCGGGGTGCTATTGTACAACATATGCGACTACTGCGTGTCCGCCGGCATTTACATCAGATGAGGGGAGTTCTAAGCGAACAGATTGTTATTTAAAACCAAATATAAAATTTTATGAAAGCGACGGGGTGCTGATAGATTTAAAATCAGATCTGGCTATTCAACAATATGGAGAAATTGATTTTTCGGAATTGAAATTGTATCTGCAGAGCCAATAATAAAACCACCCAGCGCCTCTTTTTCGTTGCTGCTTTTTTGCTTGACAATTATTTGATGTGTGCGAACATGTTGGTACAGATAAAACAAAGGATTATAATATGAAATTAATCAGCAAGAAAATTCCATATTCATTAAAACGCATTGTTCCAATGGCAATGTTGGCGGGCGCTACGGTGTTTGGTGGCGGCTGTAAACCACAAAACGAACCAGATGATCCATTGGACAAAACACCAACTGAAAAACCAGTCGAAACACCAACTGAAACACCGGTTGAACCAAAAAGAATAAACAAAGAATTGTATTTTAACCAAAAAGACGCCACACAAATTTCGTTTGATACATTAAATAAATATTTGGCAATGGAAAATATTGATACAATTTATATGATTCCCCAGGGCACATTTTTTACGCCAGATGGATACAGTGAAGGGGGATATTTTAGATTGGCGCGCAGCAATCTGTTGGAACCACGTACAAGCCTGTCCCCGCGTATTCGTGGCAAGGGCGATTTGGTGTTTGATTGCAGAGTTCCCAGTATTGTCCCCGCAGATAGTCTGTGGTTGGTTGAACACGGTTGGACTGTGAATAAATATTGGGTTGATTTATCAAACCAAAATACAAAATAAAAAATCCCCGTTTTGGGGATTTTTTATTGGGTTTGATTGACCTTAATCTTTTCGTTAATCTTTTCGTCATATTCGTATGTAATGGACCAGCCTGTGGTCGTCGCATGCGTCGGGTTCCAATTGTCCATTTCTTGGTTCAGCGTTTGCACAGCGGTTATTGTTTTGTTTTCCATGTTTGTTTGTTCTACTGACCCCGATGGCAGATAATATGTTTGCGCCTGTAAGGTATTCTCCGTATTTATAACCTTCATTTTTGGGTTTTTGCCATCTTTATCATGTCTAACCAATACATAGGCGCCAGTACAAGTTATGGAATTGTCAGAATATATCGGGTACCCGTCCATGCAAACAAGCGAAAGTTGAGAGTCGGGATTTTCGGGTCTGGAAAGGGTAAATACATATTGGGATTCGATGTTTCCGTCCGGGGTGCACAGTTTCTGTGGTACAGTGATAGTTGAATCTGCTGGCGCCGCATAGTTGGCGTGCTTGACGGCGCTGTTAGAACTTTCTTGACAGCATACGGCGTTGTCCAAAAGATTTGCGCTTTGGCAACAATTGGTTGTGCCGTCATAGATATTAAATTTTTTATAGCTGTTGTCGGTTTCCACTGGGCAATATTCGCCAGAGTCCGCGAAATTGTTGTTGCTGATACAAGTCGCCTCAAAATATGTTTGGGCCGGTGCGCAGGTTGTGTCGCGACAGCTGTCAGTTGCGTTTTCTGTGCCGGTGTTGCGCGCAAACCACGACAATAATGTTTCGTTGTCGCCCTGGTTAGTAATAATTGCATTGTGTTCTTTATCGTTGGTGCCTTCTTTTATTGTGCTTGGTGGGAATTCGCAGTTGCCCCAAATGCGTTCCGCAATGTAACATGCGTATCCGTCGTTTTCGGTGCACAAATGGTCGATAGACCATTTTTTATAGATATTATCGTTCGTAATTGATGGATCAATTGTTGCTGGTGATGTGGCGTATTCTGGACCATACAACAAATCGTACCAATTGCCGATTTCTTCACGGCCCTCGTTTTTCATGATTTGTGCCAATGTGTCAACGCCTGCATTGCTGACACATTCTTTTACTTCGTTCCAACAACTGCGGCGATTAATAATGGATTTGCGATTAATTGATGTGTTTATGTTTTCACACAGCCCAAAGTTCCCCGATGTTGATGTGCATTCGCGGATAATACAGTTTTTGCCAACTTCACGACATGTTTTCAGAATCGTTTCAAATGATTTTGATGCCGCAATTTCCGTCATGCCGGTATCCCATGTGTCCGATGTGTCAGATGAACCTGGGGTGTCCGGATTCGTGTCGGTCGCGTTCATTAATGCAGTACATGCAGTGCGTACATCTGCACACATCGCGTTGACAGTGACATCAGCATTGACCCCAAAGATAGATAATGCACGCGCATCAAATTCAGATATGTTTTTGTTCGCAGTGTCCAAACACTGGGTCATCAAGGTCGTGCATGATTGGCGAACCGTTTCTAATTTCGATTCCTGGGCCAATTTAATCTGGGCCAATGCGTCTTCGATGAATTCGTCCCATACGTGATCTGCAACAGTTTGGCAATTCTTCATCGCTGGTTCTAAATATACTTTTTTGGAATTCAAAAATGATACAAATTTTTCGTTTTCAGGAACTGTTTTCCATTTGTGTTCCGAATCTGGGCGTATAATTAATTGGCCCAGGTCAGCCAAACTGTCTGTTAAAAACGCTTCGCCAGTCGATGGGTCAATGTATTTGCCCGTTGTGTCAAGACACTTGGTCAAGTTTTCGCCACAAACAGACGGTTCTGACAGCGCAGTTAACATCTTTTTCTTGCAGGTCAATATGTCGTCGGAGTTTTGTTCTTGGTGTTTGCTTAATCGCGACATGTCTAACAGCGCGCTGCTTTCCAGTATTTTTGCGCGGGTCTGTTCCGTTTGTGATGCGTATGATTTCGCAACGGTGTTGCAATCTTGCTCTATCGCCATTTGATATCCGCTCTCTACAATATCAACATCCGATTCGGAACAAATCTCTAGTGCCATTTCACGGCATATCGGTAATGCGTCGTTGTATAACGCCGTGCCCGATTTTGTCGTGGTGGTTGCACCCATCATCGAATCGATGTCGTCAAATGCGGACGCGCTGTCCAATGATAATGATATGGCGTTCAAACTCTGATTAAAGTTGTCGTCGTCAAAACTGGCATTTAATTTTTTTGAAATGCTGTCCAGCAACTTTTTAGATTCGCTGTCGTCGGTTTGTGCATACGCAATTTCGCCTTCGGTGGCGGTGTTCAGCGCCAATGCATCTTCTTTGTCCATGCTGACCGTTAATAGACGCTGGCTGAAATCCAACAGTTTGTCTTCGGCGTTCGCCAACTGTTTCTTGATGCCGTCAAATTCATTGATGCGCGTGGAGCATGCACAACGTTTTAAGCCGGCATCTTTGTTGGCGCAAAATTCGTCCATGCAATCATAAAAAACTTTTTTGCATGCGGTAAAATCGCGGCCCGCAATTGCGCCAGCTGCATCCGTGGTGGCGGCGCGCGAAACCATTGATGGACGCGTTTGTGTCGCTGTGCGCGTGGTTAATGCGTTGCGTGAAGATGTCTTGGCCGTGCGTGAGCGCAACGCGTTTGATTGTGCCGTACCCTGATTTTTGCGGGCAGATACACGTGATGGTGCGTCCGCACTGCGCGATTGTAGATTTGATGTGGCGCGCGCCACAACAGATTTTGGCGCAGATTGTGAAATGGCGCCCCTGGTTTTATTGTCGATAACATTGCCACTGCGTGGTGCGTCCGTTTGTTTGTTTGTGCGTTCGCGTACAGTCCCTGTTGGCGAAGCAATATTTCTTGATGCGGTTTGATTTTGTGTGGTTCGTGTGTCGGGCTTAGTTGTTTTCTGCCGATTCGCAGCGTTGGTTGTTGTGGTTGCGCCACGACGCACAGCGGCGCGTGATGCGTCGGTCATGTCGTCAGCCGCAACCGCTTGAAACGCAAGCGGTACAAGCAATACAGCTAAAAGTAGTCGTATTCCCTTCATTCCTTGTAATCAATGTTAGCAAATTTATGAAAAACGGGTCAAGTGGTAAACTGGTTGATAGGGGATAGGGGACTTTGTGGTGCGACCAGGGGGACTTGAACCCCCACAGGTTTCCCTACAGCATCCTTAGTGCTGCGCGTCTACCAATTCCGCCATGATCGCAATGGTTGTATTTTTACAACTTGGGGTTTGTTTTTCAACAATTTTTATGATATTATATAAAGGAATTTTATATGGAAGGAAAAAGATGAAAAAAATATCTAGATTCTTGTTTGGTGGAATGGCGGCTGTTTTTGCGCCGTTAACCGTAAATGCTGCTGGGACATATTATACCGGAAATTATCAGTCGCCCCAGACCAGATATACGCAGCGTGTTAATAATTACAGGGGCGGTGGTTATGCACAACAGGGAATTTCTGCGTATTCGCGGAATCAATATGCAAATGCGGGATATACAACCAAAACAAATGCGTATCAGCGTACGAATTCACAACAGGAAAAAACACAGGTGAAAAACACGGGCGCCGACCAAAAAGGCTTTACTTTGGGGGCGGGGTTGTCGCGCCAAACTTCTATGTGGCAATTTGAAATGAAGACTTCTGATTCTGTGCTGCATTATGATAATGTTGATTGGAATGTTTTTGATGTTAATGCTGGTTATGTTTTTGATGCCGGAAATACCCAGGTTCAAATCGCGGGTTCGTTCCAATATGGAATGCAGGCAGGCGAATCAACCATGGTTGACGATGATATTACTAATGGAGGATATTTAGTTGCGGAATATGACGAAACAGACGACTATGAGAATGTTGTGGCCTCGTATCAACAGATTGGACACGCGTTGTCAATAGGTACCAGTAAAGATGGTTCTATGTTGGGATTTAATGGCGGAATCGGGTTGAAAGATTTTATGAAGTGGGGCAATTTAAAGATTACTCCGTCTGTTGGGTGGCGTTATTTAAAGTATACTTTGGAAACGCATAATAATCACGGGCTGGCGATGGAAACGTTTGATGGTGGGTACAGTTGTTATGGCGTTGACGGGACAGATGAAACGCAATGCGACCCTGTGTTTATTTGGTATACATTGAAGGATGGGACTGTTAATACGGAAGATTTGGTTTTGGTTAGACGCAATGAAGATGGATATATCCCGGTGCTGGAGGGTGGTTTCTTAGATCTGGGTGGGAATTATTATTATGCCCAGCCAGGAATCAGCCATAAATATGAAGTTGAATGGTCTGGGCCTTATTTGGCGTTGGATATGTTGTATGATATCAACGCTAATAATTCTGTTGATGCGCGTGTGGAATTGGGACTGCCGTCGTATACAGCAACAGGTGACCAACCGTATCGTTTTGATTGGGCGCATCCAACGTCTGTCGAAGACAGTGCAGGTGTTGGTGGCGCGTTCCATTTGGGGTTGGGCGCAAATTGGAAAACCGCGCTTAGCGACAAGGTTTCTTTGACAATTGGCGTGACATATGATTATTATACCGTCAGTGATGCTGATGCAAAAACATATCTGAACGAAGATTACTATATGGGTGTTTATAATGAAATCTTGGCTGGATATGAAGCGTTGGGATTGACCGAAGAAGCTATGTTGGACCCTGAAACTGGTAATGATACTGCAATCAGCATTATGGAAATAGAACAAGAATGCCCAGGTTGGGTATGCAGTGCTGGCGGCGAAATAGAATCTTTCTATAAATCGTTGGGCGTGCGCGTGGGTATAAATGCAAGATTCTGATAAAGTTATGAAGTATTTAAAGTGTCTTTTTGTCGGTTTGGTTGTGTTGTTCGGGGCGTCCGGGGCGGATGCGTTGGAATTGCGTGGTGCGATGTCTGTTAATATGACCAGCGATACTTCTGCAAATGCAAAAAATATGGCGTTGGCAGAGGCGCGTCGTCAAATTGTTGGAGATGTGTTGCGGCAATATGCAGACGCAGATGCTTTTAATGAACTGTTTCAAACCGCGTCCGCGAATGATTTAACTGCGCTGATTTCGTCGGTCAGTATTGATGGAGAACAGATTTCGGATACGGCATATTCAGCAAATGTTTCTATGGTTGTGGATGTGGATGTCGCGCAACAGTGGCTGGATAAAAACGGCGTTCAAAACTGGTTGCCAACCAGCGATTCCCAAGATGTGTTCGTTGTCCTGGCAACATTATCAAACAGATTGGGAAATTGGGCCGATTTAAACAGAATCGCAGCAGAGCAAAATATTAATCTGGGTGTGAAAAATATCTCAGGCAATGTTGTGCGTTTTGAATTGCCTGTGTCTGCGCGCGGAAACTTTACAATTGCTGTGCGTGGGGCAGGGTGGAAATATGCCGACAAAGACGGTGTGCTGAATATTTGGAAATAATTTTAAACAATGGGGATGAAATCATGAAAAAAATATCACTGATTGCGATGGCTGCCTTGATGCCTGTTGCTGCGTTGGCGGATGAAAGCGCAACTGCAAAATTGGATTTAAATGTTCGCCGTATTGGTCTGGAATGGTCAAAAACTGATGTAAGACATGCTGATAAATATCAGGATTCGCCTGTTTCTGCGCTGAACGCAGACAGCCAGGATTTTATCAAGGGTATTTTTGATACTGCATTGGAATATAACAAAGACAGATTCCAGTGGACAAATGCGCTGTTTATGGAATATGGCGAAACAAAATTGCGCCCGTATGATGGGGTAGAGACAGTCAGTGAAAATGCTGATGATATTGTGCTGTCCAGTGATTTATCTTATGCGTGTTGGGAATTTTCAGGATTTAAGTTAGGTCCAACTGTTCGTGCAGCGTATGATACAGAATTTAAATCGGCAGGTTCTGCGCCGCGTCAAAATATTTTGCGTGCAAATGGCGGTATTTCACTGTTTGATAATGAAATTATTAAAAGTTTGTATCTGGCGGGCGTATATGAATACGATTTTACATATTCAGGTCAGCCAACCAGTAAACTGGCCGCAGAATTGGGTTGGCGTATGGAATATGAAGTGCGCGAAGGCGTAAAATTTTCAACCAATGGATATTATCGTGAATATTTAAGCTATTCTGAATTTGTTCCGATGGATTTAGAACGCGATTTAAGTGCGGTTGTGCGTTTGGATACAAATTTGTGGGGCGATTTAACAATGGGGCCATATGTTCAGTATCGTCGTGCGCGTGCCCGTGGTGTTGATGTTTACGGCAGCAACTTTGTAATGGGAATATCGTTTAACTATATAACAAAGTTTGGTTTAATTTAAAAAACGCCCAACTGGGCGTTTTTATTTTCGTACGGCCCAAAATAATGACCACAGCCATCCAACGATTGACCAACCAAAAACCCAACTGCCCAGACGAACTGCGTGCATATCTGGTTTGCCTTTGCCGTTTTGACGTGCAACCCATGCGGGTGCCATAAATATGCCAATTGTGATTAAAATGCATAAGACATATTTTACATATAATATTATTTCCGCGGTGGTAATCATAAAATCTTCCTTTCGTTAAACAATAAGGGGGGCGAAAATCCGCGCCCCCCGACTTGTTTTTTTCTCCAATCCGAATGGATTATAAACCATATTTTGCAGATTTGTCCAGTTCTTCTTCTATGCGAATTAATTGATTGTATTTTGCCATACGATCTGTGCGTGACATAGAACCGGTTTTAATTTGACCAGCGTTTGTTGCAACGGCCAAGTCTGCAATTGTGGTGTCTTCGGTTTCGCCACTGCGGTGTGAAATGATTACGCCGTATTTTGCGTCTTGGGCCATTTTAATTGCGCGCAATGTTTCGGTCAGACTGCCAATTTGATTTACTTTTATCAAAATTGCGTTTGCAACACCGTTCGCAATGCCGCGTTCCAGCCGGGCAGGGTTTGTCACGAATAAATCGTCGCCAACTAACTGGCATTTGTCGCCGATTGTGTTTGTTAATTTTTTCCAACCGTCCCAGTCTTCTTCGGCCAGCGCATCTTCGATCGAAATGATTGGATATTTAGAGATTAAATCTTCGTAAAAAGCAATCATTTCGTCGGATGATAATTTTTTGCCTTCGAAATTGTAAACTCCGTCCTGATAAAATTCAGATGATGCAACGTCCAGACCAATTGATACTTGTTCGCCTGGGATGTATCCTGCGGCAATAATTGCAGATACGATTGTGTCCAACGCTGTCGCGCAATCGTCAAAGTTTGGTGCAAAGCCGCCTTCGTCACCAACATTGGTCGAATTGCCGCCGCGTTTCAAAATAGACTTTAAATTATGAAAGATTTCAGAACCCATACGAATCGCTTCGACTTCGGATTTTGCGCCATTTGGAATAATCATAAATTCTTGGGCGTCCAGACCATTGTCTGCGTGTGCGCCGCCGTTGATGATGTTCATCATTGGACGTGGTAAAACACATGGGTTTGGATTGCCATAAATATCTGCAATGTATTTATATAATGGTATGTGTTTTGCGTTTGCAGATGCGTGCGCCAATGCCAATGATACTGCCAATATTGCGTTTGCCCCCAGTTTTTCTTTGTTTGGTGTGCCGTCCAGCGCCAACATTTTTTCGTCTAATATGGTTTGTTCGGTCGCGTCCATACCAATTAATGCTGGTGCGATAATTTCGTTTACATTTTTAACGGCTGTGCTGACGCCTTTGCCCATATATGCAGATGTGCCGTCACGCAGTTCCAATGCTTCGAATGTGCCAGTCGATGCCCCAGATGGTACAGATGCACGACCAAATGCGCCGCCAGATAATTCGATGTCGCATTCGATTGTTGGGTTGCCACGACTGTCCATAATTTGTCTTGCGTGTATATTTTTGATGATAAACATTACTTTTTCTCCCTTAACGTGATTTATATATAATTTCGTCTTGCCTTGGAAAAACGAATTGTGCCATAATATAAACATATTTAGGATTGGAAGGAAGTAAAAAATTGTTAAAAAAGTTAATTTCTTTTGTTTGCTGCTTGTTGCCAATGGGCGCAGGGGCTGATGTTTATTCTGTTAGTGCGCCAGGTGAAGAGGGAACAATCTCTCTTACTGATTCTGCAACAAATGTTTTGGATTCGTCTGTGACGGGGAGTGTTAAAGACGTAATAGATGGCGGCAATACGCTTCGTATTGATATAGGGATGACCCTTTATGCTGATTCTGTTTTTCGTGTTAATGGTGGTATGCATGTGGGGGCGGAAAATGTCTCAAATACCAGTAATAATTTATATGTGATGGATACTGCCAATGGTGAGAGAAATTTCACAGTCAGTACAACAAGTCAGGTTTCGGTCGGTACAGTGCTAGAGGTTTTAAATGCGTGGGATTTAACGATTTCTGATAATGGTTATGCGACATCATCTTTTGGTGCCAATTCGGTCGTAATCGGGACAGGGTCTACATTGACGCTTGAAAATTTGGGTGCGGTGACCGTTGATACTTCGGTTGGCGGAAATGGCGATTTTGTTGTTGAAAATGTTGGGAATGTAAATATTGGCAGTGTTAATACCACGGGCACCGTTTCTATTACTGGGGCTGATTCGGTTGATTTGGTTGGACTTGTTTCAGAAAAGGACACAAAAATCGAATCGGTTGGCAATATAAATGTGACTGGGGATGGAACTACTGGTGGGATTTCAAATTCTGGTAAAATGGTTTTAAATGCGGGTGGCGATATAATTGTCACAGGCAGTTTGGAAAATACGGGTGATGCAGCGGCAAGTATGCAAATAACCGCACAAAGGTTGACTGTTGAAGGAACAATGAAAAACGATGCCACATCAGGTGATTTGGGAATGACGGTTGGTTCCTGGACAGTTAATGGCGCGGATGAAAATGGGTATTCTTTTGTAAATAATGGCGATTTTACCGCGACTGTGGCCGGCGAAACGTATTTGAAAGGTGGTTTTAATATAGAAAATATGGGCGTGGATAATACATTTGACTTAACAACGGGTCAGTTGAAATTGGACGCGAATAATTTAATTTCAAACAAATTAGATTCGTTTAATTTAAGTGTCACAAATGGTGATTTAGAGTTGGATACTGTGGTAAACAATAGAGGAAAAATGAATTTGACAGCATCTGGTAATTTTTCGGCGTATTATATTTTGAACCAAGGCGAACGCGTTGAGTTGTCTGCACAAAGCATTGGTTTGGATGGCGGTGACAGTGATGGTGATGGTGTTAAAACTTCGATTGAAACAGATGCAGGGGCGACAACAACCTTGACTGCGACAGGTACGATTACAGCGGGGGCGGGTGTTTCAAATCAAGGCACTTTAGATATGTATGCGCCACAATTGGTGTTGAATTCGGTGGCGAATGCAGGGACAGATTCTGAGCTGAATATCGGTGCGAACTTGGTCGCAAATGTTTTGCAGGTGGGCGACAGTGTTCAAATAACAAACAATCTGTCGAATGCCGCAGGAACTGTGAAAGTTTACGCCAATAATATTTCTGTTGGCGGACAGTTGGTTAGTGATGGTGGCACGACCACAGTCAAAGGGACGAATTTAACATTTGGTGGCGTTGATGTTAATGATGGTAAGCTTTATTTGGATTCAACACAAGTTGCTGTGACTGATGATTTTGATGTGGTTGGTGGCGTGGTTAATTTGTCGGCCAATGTTGATAATTTAACTGTCGCAGATGCTTTCAATGTCGCTGGTGATATTGTATATGGCGGTGCAAATGGCGCATTAAATGTGGGGGCGAGTGCTTCTACGATAACGGCAAATACAATTACTGTTGGTGGTAATGTTGATTTGTCAAAGGAGGGGTATGGTGCAACACTGGCTTCTAATTCGGTTCAGGTTGCTGGCGATGTTTCGGTTGGTCAGGGAAACGATTTGACTGTTGGTATGGCAGGTGCCCCAGGGACAAGTGGTTTTAATGTTGGGGGTAATTTATCTGTTGCAGAAAATGCAACTGCGACGATTCATTCTGATACTGTTGACGCAGGTAGTGTTACTGTTACAAATAACGGGTTGATGAAATTGTATGGAATATCGTTGGTTGCAACAAAGGGCGATATCGATATTGCTGGTTCTGTTCGTTTTGATGATGAAATGACCACAGAAAATGGTTTGGCGTTGATTGGCGATGCTACTAATATGTTTGTTTTGCAAACAATGGCTGCAGGTTCTAATATTAAGGTCGGGGCTATTTCTGTTGATGACAAAGCTAAGGCTTTAACAATAAATTCTGCTGCTAATATTGATGTCACAGGCACAATAGATAATACCGGTGTGATTGTCATGAGTGCGGCAAATGGTGATATTACTGTTGGCGATATGATAAGCAATTATGGTACATTAAATGTTCTTGCAAAAAATTTAGGTTTGCAATCTGTTGAAAATGATGGCAGTTTGGTTTTACGTGCTGCGGAATCAAGCATAACAACGGCAAATATTGTGAATAATGGCGGCAGCATATCGATGAATTCCGCACAAGATATCACAGTGGGTGATGTTCAAAATGCAGCAACATTGGATATGTCTGCGTTGAATTTGGCTGCTGTAAATATCGTGCATAATGCTGGCTTGATGAATGTTGATGCAGATAAGTTAACGGCTGATGCAATATATATTAATGCAAGTACTGCAAATTTTGCGATTGCTGATATTGATATCACGGGTGATTTGAAAGTCTTGGGCGATTTAAGTCAAAATGGAACCAGTGGTGCGCTGAATTTGGTTGGTGTAAAGACTGTTGACGCCAATAATTTGACAGCAAGTGGCGCGTTTATCGCAGAATCTGGCGATTCGATTTATAACATCAAAACTAATATTTCATTGGGCGATGTTCAAGTTGCGGACATTGCGACTGCATCATTTAACGCGACTGATTTTACAACACAAAATGGCATAACAAATTCTGGTGATTTAACTGTTGCTGCAAACCAAATTCAAGCTGGCGCAATTGTTAATAATGAATCTGGATTCTTGGATTTGCAGGCGCCAAGTGTGTTGGGGCATTCTGTGACTGTTAATGGCGGTAATGTGTTGTTGGCAGGTGACAGTGCTGTGTTCGGTGGTGCAATTACAAGTGACGGTGTGCTGGCGCAGAACGAAGCAGGTAATATTAAAATTAATGCAGATTCTTATGTGTTGACTGCTGGGAATATAGAAGTTGCAGGTATCAATCAAACAGGTGTTTTGACGATTAATTCCAGTGATGTTAATGTTGCGGGCGATATCAATGCGACTGCGTTAACAATTGCGGCAAATCCATCTGAAAACTGGGCAAATATTAATGTTAAAGGCAGTGTTTCTGGCAATGTGAATTTTGTCGGATTGGAAAAGATGACAATCGGTGGCGATTATACATTTAGTGGCAACAGTACCATCAGCGCTGCGATATTGCCATATGTCACAGGAACAGATATTAATTACTGGGCCAGCGTAAGTTTGCAGGATGATGATACTTTTGGAAAAATTACCAATGCAGCAGATGCCGCGCCGTTAATTTCTGTTGGTGGTGAATTTAAGTCTGATGTTGATATATTAAATCTGGGCGATATCGATTCTGCAACATTGGAAGGTTCACAAATGGGTATTACTGTATTTGATATGGTCGATACAGGAACTGCAATTTGGCTGCTGCATGCGGATGGCGGCGTGACAGATTTGTCGTCAAAAATCCGTAATATCAATGTAAAATTCTGTAATGCAGATGCCAGCAAGTGTTTCGCGTATTTAGATGGCGAATGGCCTGCGTATATCTCTGTGCGTGATTCGGATGGCGATGCAAACCCAGACAGCTTGTATGTTGTGTTTGATAACCGTTTTGGTGGACCAGTAGAGGTCTTTGGTATCCAACCAATTGTAGATCGTGACCCTGAACACACAGATGGCGAATTTATTGCTGCGGGTGCGTTGGACGAAATGATTGCCGGTCAGTTGGAAAATAACAAGTTCTTTAACAGAACACCAATAGAAGTTATCCCAGAAGTGTTCAAAGATACTAATCTGTCGGATGTGGCAAATGAATTGTACAATCGCATGGAAGATTATGTCTTGAATCGTGATGGCGCGCCATTGACTGCGTTCAGCCGTCTGTTCCAGGTTCATGAAATCGAACGCATTGCGGGCAGTGTTGCGTTAAATGAACATACTTCGTTCCGTTCGTTCGAAGACAGAATGATTGATGAATTTATTTGGAACCGTAATCGCAGATTAGACAAAGTCTGGATGGATGTTGATTATGGTATGTTCTATCAGAATACAGTGGACGGACATCATGCCGATGGTCATCGTTTCAGTGTTTCTGGTGGCTATGATTGGCAACAAGATGATAAAACCATCTTTGGGTTTATGGGGCGCGTTTCACACACTTCGTCGGGCGCCACGGATTCAATGGATTTAAGTTATGGCACTGTGTCACAAATGGGTAATATTAATTTGGATGTGACAGATACAGATATTGGCGTTGGCGCATATATGTTAAAGACATTGAATGAAAAGAACCGTCTGTATGGTAATGCTTTCTTGGATGCGCATTTGTTTGATGTTGAACGCGAACAGACATTTGTTGCCGACATCAGTGGTGATGGCACAGCGTTCAGTCTGATTTCAGAATGGGGACTGTTGCACGATATATTAAATCAGTATATTGTCGGGAATCTGTATGCACGCATGGGCTATAACTTTGGCTTTGATGTCAAAGAAGAATCCGCAGGCGACGAGTATATGCGCTTGCAGTCTGACGGGTACTTTATTTTGACACCTGGATATTCTTTGACTGCGCAAAAGCGTATATATCCATCTGCATGGTTCCAAATCAGACCATACGCATCGATTGGTGTTGAATATGATGTGTTTGGTATGCCAGACAAAGCAGAATATAAATTCGCTGTGGCAAATGGTTATACTGATTACGATATTAATGTTGACCCACTGTGGGCGAATATCGGCGGGGGTATTGAATTCCTGTCTGCAACGGGCGTTCATGTTGGTATTGATTATCGCTATCAATATAATTCAGATATCCAGTTGCATAATATCAAAGTGTCTGGAATGTACAGATTCTAAGGATAGGGCGCCCCAAATGGGGCGTTTTTATTTGTTTGTGCCATGGTATAATAATACCGTATTGATTTTTCTTGACTTTTCTGCGGTGTTGGGTCATAATGTGCACGCTTTAATTTATAAACCAAGGGTAAAAATAAAATGGCAGCGACAAAATCGTTAAAAAAATGCGAATTAGAAGCCAAATGGTATCTGATTGACGCAACTGATTGCACGCTGGGACGTTTGGCGGCATATACTGCAAACATTCTGCGTGGTAAACATAAACCAACATGGACACCAAATATGGATTGCGGCGATCATGTTGTTATCATCAATGCTGACAAGGTTGCTTTATCTGGTCACAAGGCTGACAAAGACCGTTTCTTTTGGCACTCTTTGTGGACAGGTTCTTTGAAATCACGCACATTGGGTCAGATGCGCAGCGAAAAACCAGAAAAATTGGTTTTCAATGCTGTTAAGCGTATGATGGGTCGTCGTACAGCAGTTGCATTGGCAAATCAGCGCTTAACAAAACTGCATGTATACGCAGGCAGCGAACACAAACACGCCGCACAAAATCCACAGGTTATTGATTTTGCAGGCTTGAATCGTAAAAACAAAAGGGGCGAATAATGGCAGAAGCAAAGAAAACAGCAACAAAAACAGTTAAAAAAGCTGCCCCTGCAAAGAAAACAGTTGCCAAGGCAGCAGCACCAGTTGCAACACCAAAACTGAATGACGCAACATACGCAACAGGTAAACGTAAAGATTCTGTTGCACGCGTATATTTGGTGCCAGGTAAGGGTAATATCACAGTTAATGGTAAAGCATCCAGCGAATATTTCCGTCGTGCTGTATTGCAGATGATTATCGCACAACCATTCGAAGTGACAAAACGCGAAACTGCGTATGATATTGTCGCAATGGTAGAAGGTGGCGGTTTGTCTGGTCAGGCGGGTGCTGTTAAACACGGTATTTCCAAAGCGTTGGAAAAAGTTGAACCAGAATTGCGCGCTGCGTTAAAGGCCGCTGGCTTCTTGACACGCGACAGCCGTGTTGTTGAACGTAAGCACTATGGTTATCGCAAGGCTCGTCGTTCGACACAGTTCAGCAAACGTTAATCGTTTGGAACACCTTTTTCAAACCGCCCGATTGGGCGGTTTTTTATAATTGTTTTATGAATAAAAATGTGATAATATTACTTTGTCGACAGGAATTCTGTCGATGGGCTTAAGAACCCATGTTGAGCGTCTGTAAAAAGATGAAAAATCCAACCATGAACGTGGTTGGAGTGTGTGGAATATATTGAATAACACACGCAATTCTCAACATTGTTCTTAAACTCCAACCACCTGTATTTTTTGGTGGTTTTTTTATTCAAAAAGGAGGATGTGTTGAAATTAATGTTTTTGTCGTCTTTGCTGCTTATTGCAAATAATGCGTTTGGGGCAGATGAAAAGTCATTGGTCGATGCAATGGCAAACGCACGCAAACATTGCAGTGGAATTTCCGAACAATTAAATGATATAAAAAAACTTGCTGGGGTTGGTACTGCGGTGTCCGCTGTTGGTACGGCTGTCGGTGGTGGCGCGACGGCTGTTGGTGTTGTGAAAACCGGTACGGATGAAGAATTGGATGATATCCGCAAAGAAATTGAGAGGATAAAGGCGGCGACTCCACGCCCAAATCCATTGCCTGCAGACACAAATCCCGGACAGTTGCAACAAGAATTAGAGCAGTATGCAAGACAACAGCTTAGTGTGTCTGAGGATAATGTAGATGGCACAACAACAAATCTGGCCGACTTAGAGAAACAACAAAAAGAATTAGAAGAAAAATCCAAAAAACTTGGTGATGCGCGCACAGGATTGATGGCGACTGCCACGGCGACCAACATCGCTGGTGCAGTGATTTCTGGTATAAACCAAGTAAAAACAGATTTAATTACGCAAATTGGCGCATGCGCCGGCGCGATACAAACATTGTCTTATATGAAGACGCAGGCATCTTTGGATGGCAGTGCAACTGACGAAGAAATTGCGCACGCAGACAAAGTCATCAGCGCATGTAATAAATATAATCTGGAAGATGTCAAAAAAATTAACGCACGCGCGACTGGGGCAACTGTATCCAGTGGCATTGGTGCGGCCACAGGCCTTGCAGGGACAATAACATCTGGGATTGCAAACACAGACCAGACGCGTGAAAACGCAGAAAAAGCGAAAAATTTAAACACTGCATCAAATGTATTGGCGGGCGTGACAACAGCGGCCTCATTAACATCGACAGTGTTTAACGCAACCCAAATATCCGCGGCTAAACGCGTAATTGAAACCGCAGAACAGTGCGAGGAGGCATTAAAATAATGAAAAAGATTTTACTAACAGCTGTTTGTTTATGCTTTGTTGGCTCGTTGTCTGTACAGGCAGACGAACTGATTGTGACACAAGACGAATTTAACAAAATGAAGCTCAACACGAAAGTGGACATTGTGTATCAATCTTTTGAGAATGCGTATAATAATTCAAATGTGTCGCAAAAATTAAATGTGCCTAAATCGGAGTTTGAGAATTTTATAGTTAAGTTGAAGCAGAAGTATTGGAACAAAGAAAGAAACGTGCTTCATGTTTCGGTCATGGAAGCGTATGATGAATGTATGAATTTAAAACATGCATTTAATAGGAGTGTGACCGAAGAAATGGTTAGCGGTTATTGTGTGTCTTTGACTGTTTACGCTTTAAAATATCAAATGGAAGAACAACAGGCGACTAAAGGAAACAAGACATCACAAAGCGATGCGTATAGTTTTTTAAAGTCATTAAGGAAAGTTTATCCTGCGGGTAATATAAAAGGTCCATCTCCGGCTAGTGCCACCGAAAAACTTTTTAGACAGGATTGTTTAAAGGAGGTCTTGAAAAAAAATGGTTGCACTAATGCATGGGCCTCTATAAGTCAAGCGCGAACAGTCTTGGTGTGCGATGGCAGTACGGTTTCTTTGGAGCAATTAGATGCCAGTGCGCAAAATGCTGTAAAGTTTTGTGAAAAAGAACCGGTGTTGCCACAGATTACACGTGATGGCTGGGTATGTACTTTTAACTAGTGGTATCAAAACGAACCGCCCGATTGGGCGGTTTTTGTTTGGCGATTGAAAATACTTGACTTTTTGGTCTGTTTGGTGTAATATACAAGGTATCACAGGGTGTGATTCCACAACCCGATTTCCACAACAAAGGATTTTTTATGCATATTAATGAATTAAAGGCAAAGTCGCCTCAGCAGCTGCTGAAAATGGCAGAAGATATGGGAATTGAAAACCCTTCGCAATTAAATGTGCAACAGTTGCGCTTTGGTGTTATGCGCGCGTTTGCGGCCGATAAAAAGGTCACATTGATTGGCGATGGTGTGTTAGAGCGTATGCAGGATGGTTTTGGTTTCTTGCGCGCGCCTGAATCTAATTATTTGGCGGGGCCAGATGATTTGTATGTGTCGCCAAACTTGATTAAAAAATATGGATTAAAGACAGGTGATTATGTCGAAGGTCAAATCCAGGCGCCACAAAATGAATCTGAACGCTATTTTGCATTGGAAACAATCGAACGTGTTAATGGCGATAATCCTGAAAAGTTAAAACATCGTGTGTCTTTTGATGATATGACACCGCTGTATCCAGATGAACAACTGAAAATGGAAGTTGTTGACGATAAAGACAAAGGACGCAATTTGTCTGCACGCGTTATCGATTTGATTTCGCCAACAGGTAAGGGGCAACGTTCGCTGATTGTTGCGCCACCGCGTACAGGTAAAACTGTTATGCTGCAAAATATTGCGCACAGTATCGCAACAAATTATCCTGATGTTAAGTTGATTGTGTTGTTGATTGATGAACGCCCAGAAGAAGTGACTGATATGCAACGCAGCGTCAAGGGCGAAGTTATTTCGTCTACATTTGATGAACCTGCGGCACGTCATATTCAGGTTGCAGAAATGGTTATCGAAAAGGCCAAGCGTTTGGTCGAAGCCGGGCAAGATGTTGTTATCTTGTTGGATTCAATCACCCGTTTGGGGCGTGCGTATAACACATGCGTTCCATCCAGTGGTAAAGTTTTGACCGGTGGTGTCGATGCGTATGCGTTGCAGCGTCCAAAGCGTTTCTTTGGTGCCGCGCGTAATATCGAAGGTGGTGGTTCGCTGACTATTATTGCGACAGCATTGGTTGATACGGGTTCAAAGATGGACGAAGTTATCTTTGAAGAATTTAAGGGTACCGGCAACAGTGAAATTATTTTGGATAGAAAATTGTCTGATAAACGCGTGTATCCTGCGATTGATATTACAAAGTCTGGTACGCGTAAAGAAGACTTGCTGGTTGGTAAAGACATATTGTCAAAGATGTATGTCTTGCGCCGCATTATTAATCCGATGGGAACATTAGAAGCAATGGAATTCTTGTTGGATAAATTGCGTTTAACGAAAACTAATGACGATTTCTTTTCGTCAATGAATCAGTAAAAAAAAACGCCCGGTCGGGCGTTTTTTAGTAGGGAAAACATTATGAAACTTTATTTGTTTTTGGCGGCGGTGACCGCCGTTTTTGTTTTTGGCATTTATTATTCTGGATACAACAATGGGCGACAAAAGTGTCGCGTTCAATTTAATGAAAATATAACGCAACAACAGGCAAATGTTATTAAAATACAGGGGGAAGTTCATGAAACATTGTTTAATAGCAGGGGTGGCGATATTCGTCGCGTCCTGCGCGAAAAATACACAATCGCTGAATGATGTGTGCGCACCATTTGTATGTCAAAAAATATATGGTCGCGCCGCTGATTGGGATGTTATCAGCGATGATTTAGCGCGTAATATATACAGTCATAACGAATTTTGTGAAAAATATAACAGGCGTTGACAAGTCGTGTTTTTGTACTATATTTAATGTGATGGTGGATGCAGATAGAATCTTGATAGATAACGGTAAAGCAGCGCGTTGCAAGCACAGGGCGTTGACGGGGATGTTGCGATACAAATGGGTGCGATATATTGGGCGGTTAAAAAAGACTGTTTATAACTGTGATGTTTTGCCATATTTGGGCGCGTTGCCCCCAGAATTACGTGCGCAATTGCCAAAGAACAAAATAGCATCTGTGACGGCGCAATTCCGTGAAAATTTAGAAAATTTTTTGATTGCAAATGCGTTTGAAATTCGTGAAATGAACGCGGACAAAGTTTATGATGTGTCATCTGTTGGTGATTTGTTCGGTACGAAATGTGTGTTGGAATCCAAAGGTATAAATGTTTACGGCTTTAACCCTTGGTCGGGCTCGGTTGGTTTTGTGTGCAAAATGTCTTTTCCTGAAATTAACGCGCATTATGCATTAAAATTGTTTTACAAGGACGCGCCAGATTGGGCACTGTATGACCATGGACCTTGGTTTGAAATTGCAACCGCATTTGCAGCAAACAAGGCCGAGCCAAAAGATAACAATCCTGTGTATATGGCGTCTTTGATTTCTGAACAGTATATGTTAAGTAAATGGGCGGGCGATAAAGAGGATAAGTTAGAAGCGCGTGAACAAAAAAATGCTGTGTTTGAAACCAGACTCAAAGAAAACGAATCCAGAAACCTGCGTGGTGGGCGCAGAATAGACTGGGGTGAAACTTTTTTGTCTGCGTATGGGTGTTTGACATATCGGGGACGCAAATTGGTGCGTCAAATCATGGCGTATAATGAAAATGCTGTGAAAAAGTCTTTGGCGTCAATAAACGGTAATTTTGATAAACGCGAATTTGACAGGGCCATAGACTATATAAACGCCGAAGCTGTTTATACCGATAACAAAGCGTTAAAACAATTCTTGGAACAGGTGAATTTGCGTTAAGGGTTTATTCTTTATAAGAATCGACAATGCTTTCTGCTGCGCTTTTAATCAATTGCAAATTTTCTTCGTATGCGGCGCAATCGCGCGTTATTTCAGACAGGTATGCATCGCGCAAATTCTTTATCGCATAAGAACAGCCCTGTAAATATTGGATGCAATATTCGTGGCCTGTATTAAATGCGTTCTGACCGCGCAATTTGCTGTCAAAGTCGGCCCAGTTTATTTTATTTAATGCAGTATCTATGTTTTCCCAGGTGTTACCATTGGTGTATTTGCCAACAGTATTCATCCAATATTCGTCCATTTCTGCATCGGACCATTTATTTTGATTTTTCATTGTTTGAATTTGCATAATCAAAGAATTGATATCAGGTTGATACTTTGCGTCAATTTGCGACAGCTTTGCGCTGCAATAACAGCGATTGTATGCGGTGTCTTCGCGTTCGCAATACATATCCATACATTCGGAATAATCCGCCAGGCATCGCGCAGACGAAACACGGCCCGTTGCACTGGTATAGTTTTTATCAGACGCGTTGCGTGCGACCGCTGCATTAATTGTGCGACCACTGCGTGCAACCAGTTTTCGTGAATTGTTTTGTGTGCCCGTTGTGCCCATGGCAACACCGCTGCGTGCAGTCGAAGCTGCGCCGTTTATTGCGCGGTTAACGGTGCTGGTCGCGGTGCGGCGTTGTACAACGCGACGCCCCCCGTTCGCGGATGCGGTGGTGGTTGCGCTGCGCGCCGATTTGCGTGGCACAACACGGCGTTCGCCAGATAATTTTTCTGTGCGCACAACGGTATTAATTGGATTCAATGATTGCGATGTCGTGACGCCCGGGTTTAAATTTGTACGCATTTGATTGTTCATATATGGGTACATATAGTTGTAATTGTACGGCGTTGTGTTTGTTAGCTGGGCATCGCGTGTGACCGCCCATGCGCCATTGACGCAGGTTGATAAAATAATAAAAGACAGCAGAACCTTCCTCATTACTTATATGATAGAAAACTTCGGCAAATCACACAAGCATAAAATTAAAATAAAAATTTGCATTTGAAAAAAATGCTGTTATAATGGTGTTCGTTTCGGGGTGTAGCTCAGTCTGGTAGAGTGCTTGGTTTGGGACCAAGATGTCGAAGGTTCGAATCCTTTCGCCCCGACCAGATATAAACAAAAAATACCGCAGTTAATGCGGTATTTTTATTTATTTGGTGGGGTTGCGGATTCGAACGGTAAATTAAAATTTACCAATGTTCGAATGTTTCCATCGCACGACACGTTGTGTCGGCTGCTGGGCATTCGTGACAATTTCGCTGTGCGTTGCTTGCGAAATCTACTCATTGTCGCCCCGACCAGAAAATTCAAAACCGCCATTAAAGGCGGTTTTTTGTTTGGTTTCAAATATCTTCGCTGAGTTCGAGAATTAAGTTTTTAGGAAGTAATGTTTTTTTGCTATTGTTCGAACTCGTTATATCATTTTTCATGCATATTATAAAACATTTTTATTAGTTTTCTTATATCTTTATCCATGTATTTCTTTGCATTTGCGATTATATTAGTTGGGATTTTAAATCTTAATTCTGCCAGTCCACCTGCCATACATGCCAAAGTATCGCAGTCACCACCCAAGGACACAGCGTTTCGCAAAGCATCTTCATAAGAACATGCATCTAGTGCACAAATAATTGCCTGAGGGACAGAATTTTTACATTGCACATAAAAACGATTATATAATGGTCTGATTTCATCCAAACTTTGATGTACATTATATTGATATTTATCACTTATGGTTTCTTTTATTTGGTCTATAGGAATTAAATTTTGAATCATAAAACCTGTTTCAAGATAAGCATGAACTGCATTTAAACTTTCCGGATGATTATGTGTAATTTTTGTAATCTCGTCCGCTTTTTTAAATAAACATTGTTGATCGTGCTTTATATGCAAAAGCGGACTTATACGCATAACACAACCATTAGAACTAGAATTTATAGAAACACCAGTATTAACCCATTGCAAAAAACCTTTACCAAAAGCACCTATTTCACCATTTTCGTAGGTACGATTTTGATATTTCAAAGCCCATTTACGCAATGTTTCTTCGATTGATAGTTTTGATATTAAATGTTCAGCAACCGCACAAGTCAAAATAGTATCATCTGTAAAACAGCAAGATTCATCAAACAATGAAAAATCCTTGGTTTTGATGTTATGAAATTCAAAACGAGACCCGACTATATCGCCAATAATAGAACCAAGCATTTTGGAACTCCTGAAACTTACATGACTATTATATACATATTATGAAAAAGTTAAGAAAAATTATCTATCTCTCTCCCAATCTGTATAATCTCAGTTCGCAAACCGTCATCCCAGCACGACCAGAAAATTCAAAACCGCCCAAATGGGCGGTAGATTTATTTTTTCATAATAATACCGCGAATAAAGTTTATCGGGATTATTACTAAGGACAAACCAAATATTAACAACCACTGAGTTAATGATAATGGTGACAACTGTAATACAGAACCACCAAATGTAACAACCAACATTGTGCATACAATAATACCACATGCAACAACTATAAACATTGGATTTTTTGATAGTCCTAAAAATCCTTTGGTTCGCACACAAAATCCGTTCACAACAGACATTATTACCAATAATGCAAATCGAGCGGACATATACGCCCCTGGGACATCGAATATATTATGCATCTGCAACAAAGACAATAATGCAAACACACAACAAAATCCAAATGTTGTCCATGTAATTTGCATCATGACATTACGAGATAATAATGGTGCAGACTTTCCTTGGGCAGGTTCTAATAAATATTCATTATATGGCGGTTCGCCCCCAAATGCCAAAGAATTTAAACTGTCCATAACAATATTTATCAACAATATTTGCACAGCCGTAAATGCATCCAACCCAAATGCAATTGGAAAGACGATACTTAAAATCACCAAAGCAAAATTTATCGGTAATTGGAACTTTAAAAAACTGATAACATTATGAACAAATGTACGTCCCAGTAAAATACAATTCGCAATCGATAAAAAATTATTATCAGTTATGATGATATCACTTGCTTCTTTACAAACATCTGTACCGTCACCCATCGCAAACCCAACATCTGCCCCCTTTAATGCAGGTGCATCATTTGTACCATCTCCACACATACCAATGCACAAATTCAAAGATTGAGCCAAACGAACCAAACGCAACTTTGTTTCTGGAACAGCACGGGCAACAACCTTGATTTTACGCAAAGAACGACGAGCACGTGCATCAGTCCAAGAATCAAATTCAGATGCGGTAATCGCAATATCAGAATCTGATGTAATTATTCCGCAATCTGTGGCAATTGCACGTGCTGTATCCAAATTATCACCCGTTATCATCATGACCTGAACGCCTGACTTATTCATTGCATCAATCACACTTGGGACACCATCACGCACGTTATCACGCATTGCAACCATTGATATAAAGATTAAATCATCAGGTAATGTGTCTTCGTCATGCCAATTAGGCGAAAACGCCGTTGCAACCAAACGCATTGCACGACGAGCATTTGACTGAATTAAATTCTGTAATTTTGTTTTATTTATCTTTTTTATCTGACCATCTGAATCAATATAAAAGCGAGCCTTGGACAAAATAACCTCAGGTGCGCCCATGTAATAACCACGATTACCATTCACAGATGATAACGCACCAGAAAACTTATTCTTGCTATTAAACACAATCCGAGATGACACAGGATACGATGACTGTATGTCTGCAATCTGCTTTGACACAGACTTCATCGATTCAAATAGCGCACGACTGGTTGAATTACCGCCAATAACATTTTTACGTTTATCAAATACACAATCACATGTTAATGCAATATTTTGCAAAAACATTTGTTTTGTATCGCCACCAGTTTCAGAATCAAAGCCCATATCAACACATGCGCCCGTAAAATTATGCACAGGCTGCATAAAACCATACGTTAATGTACCTGTTTTATCTGTACATAACAGTTGGATATTTCCAGATTCTGGAATCTTGTGTGGATTTTTTGCCAATATATTCGAGCGTATCATACGTTCTACATTTTGTCCTGTGATAATACCAATAATAAACGGCAAACCTTCGGGGACAGCGGCAACAAATATCGTCAGCGCAATCGTTAGTGTACTGAACACAACATACAAGCCCGACATATCATGTGATGCATCACCAGACAAAATACGAACTGTCAGTAATACCCCGAAAATTACCAATGCGCATATCGAGCCAAATTTACTGATTAAGGACGCTAAATTATCCAGTTGGATTTGCAATGTTGTTTTAACATCACCAATTGAATACAACGAAGACATTATCTTGGCGTTTTCTGTATTCGCACCAACACGTGTAACACGCATATAACATTCGCCACTTTTAACAGTTGTACCTGCAAACACACTGTAAGAATCTGTGTATGTATCTGCGTTAATTTGTGCAGAACTATCATATTTATAATCAGATGGAATGGCCGTTTTTTTTACTTCGTCACTTTCGCCATTTAATATTGCATTATTAACATCAACAGAGCCCGAGATTACATAACCATCTGCGCATATCTTTTCGCCAGAACAGAGTTTAACAACATCATTAACAACAACCATTGTGCTGTCCAAACGAACGGGTGCGCCATTACGAATAACAGTCGCAGAGAACATCGATGATTTACGATATAACTTATCTGCACCACGCTGCGTTTTTAATTTAGTTACAACAGTCGTAAAGGCAACAACAAACAAAACAACACCTATACCAACAGCCTCATAAATACTGCCATATCCTGCGATTCCAAGACCTAAAAACATCAGCATCATAAACAGTAATACAAGGTTTAATTTATCACGAAAAACATCGACAAAGAAATCCCATGCAGAATACATCTTTGGGCGCGGCAATTTGTTTTCACCATATTTTTTTCGGTTAATTTCGGCCTGACGTGTTGTTAAGCCAATAATTTTATTCTGCATAATCACACTTCTCCTTTTTGTCATGCGTGATATTTTACGACAAGAGTTGGAATAAAATCAACACATAAACAAAAAGATTTACGATTAACCGTACATATTTAGATTGATTTTTTATTGTTTTTATGGGCGGATTGATGGTTTGGATACCGTTGTGTTTTGTGATATAATTACAATTACAGACAAAGAGGGCGCGATGAAAAAATCACTAAAAAATAGAGTGGACGCTTTTCGAAAAGCAAATGCAAAAGTTTGATGCCAGGGTTAACAGATAAAAATAATTGTGTCGGGTGATTTAATTTAACGGTTTTTGTTGAATTTTTTAAAAAATAATATAGAATATAGCGCATGTGCGCCCTTAGCTCAGCTGGATAGAGCATCAGATTTCTAATCTGCAGGTCACAGGTTCGAATCCTGTAGGGCGTGCCAAAAATTAATCGTCACGGATGTGACGATTTTTTTGTTTGGAAAAGGCTCCTATGGGTTTTAGGGCAGGGGTGTGATATGCTGATAAGCATTGGCGAAATATTGGCACAAAAACCGTTGTAAAGAACCGCCCCATTGTGGGCGGTATTTCTTTAATGCTCCACACATACCCTACCACCTGTCACGCCAACATATACCAACAGCATACCCGCACATGTTATTTACATACCATATAACAATACCATACCCCCACCTTGTTTTGTTGAACATTTGATTTTTGTCATTTTTTGGTGTAGTATATACTTTGACATGGCGATTGCTGTGTTGGGCGTCGAAACCCGTTTATGCTCAGTGCCTGCGAAGGCAGAAAATATCTCCAACCAACATGGTTGGAGGGCGGTGAATATATTGAATAAGCCCGCTATTTTCTGAGCATTATAGTTT
>CAJGDG010000002.1 GCA_904502095.1 uncultured Alphaproteobacteria bacterium | reverse complement strand
CGCACGCAAATTTTCTGGATAAAATTCACTGTCATCAGATATATAATGAACACCCAATCGCTGCGCCATATCCATTTCACGCAGTACCGCATCCCGATGCGCCGAATCGACATTTAACGACAAAACAGCATCATGCACCGAACCAAACCGCTGGACCAATTCATTAAAACGCGCCGCCCCAATTCGCGGCAAACGCAACAACAATAATCTTTCAAATATATCTGACATATTATCAGTATAGGCGAAAAATCGAACCAAACTCCAACAAAAAATCCGCAACTGCGGATTTTTTTAACTTTTTGTCGTCTCGGTCTTTGCAAATTCATCCATCAGATATTTATATTTATCGCAAACGGATTTAGAAAGCGCATCTTGGTTATTTTCGTCACAGGATTCTTTTAAGTCTTTAATATCTTTAACAAAAGCATTGTATTTCGCAGAATCTTGTTCCTTTTGCTTGTGGATATTAGAAATTATGAACTGTTTTTCATCCATCCCCTTTTGTCCTTCGACCTTGCCACCAATTATTTTATTACCAAATAATTCCATTGCGCCGACACCAACTGCCGCACCACCAACCGCACCACCAACAGTCGCCCACGCGCGCTTTGACTTTTTAGCGTCTAAAATTCTTTGCCGAAGATCTTCTTCTTCAACCCACTCTGCGCATTTGATATTTTGCCCCATTTCATAATATTTAGCCTCAAAATCAGAAACATCAATCTTTGGATCGCGCGATTTTAATTCAACACGAACGAAACAAGTATTGTTTTCTGGACTTTCTGTATCTTCCAGCATCATGGAATAATTATCCGTATTACTGTATCTGGACGCCCAAACAAAAGTGTTTCCAACCCCGACATTATTACCAATACACGCATTCTTTTCATCTTCACGCATATCAATTTTTTCTGCGGGCTGCATTACTTCGGGCGTGACAGCCAAACTGCTTTTATGGTTTGCCGCCGCCATAGCGTTTATTTGATTTTTTGACACTGTCGCACGTGGTGCCGCCATCATCTGATCCGCCATAGAAACACGACCGCGCCCAGCCGAATTTGCCGCAGACGCCACATCCATCACAGCCAAAGCCAAAATCAAAGGTACAAAAAATCTCATACTCTCTTCCTTTAAATACTGACTGTATTATATCACAAAATGACAAAAAAATAAAGTCAAAAGAAAAAATGGGGTGCGTGCCCCCATAAATTTATTTTTTCCACTTCCATTCTATTTTGGATTCGCTGCCCCCACGCAATCTTTTTATATTTTCACGATGACGCCACATGCACAGTAATCCGATTGCCAGAAAAGCAAAACCAACATTAACACCAATCGCAAATCCTAAGATTGGTATCAAGCAAAAAACAACCGTTGCCCCCAACGAAGACACCCCACTGGTCAACGCAACCAACAACCATTCAATACCACAAATCACAAAAGACAACGGACTGACCGCCAACAACACACCAAACAGTGACGAAATGCCCTTGCCGCCTTTAAATTTCAACCAAATCGGATAACAATGTCCAACAATCGCAGCAAACCCACACCATGCACCAAACGCATCGCCTGCAATGTATTTTCCGACAAAAACAGCGGCAATCGCCTTGGCCATATCCAGCAGCCAAACCAACCCCGCCATACGCAAACCGCCAACGCGCATAACATTCGTTGCGCCGATATTACCACTGCCAACCTGGCGCAAATCGCCCTTTCCCATCAACTTTGTCAACAGCAACCCCATAGGAATTGACCCCAATAAATAAGAAATAATTAAACCAAAAATATATTCCATGTTATTTTTCCTTGATTTTATGTTTGTTTTTTATAAAATACCAGAAACATTTAGAAAATAAAAGGAAAATAAAGTGGCAAATCATAAGTCATCTGAAAAAAGAATTTTGGTCTCGGCCAAGAAAAACGCAATCAACACAGCACGCCGCAGTGCAGTAAAAACAGCAACCAAGAAAGCGCTGGTTGCCGTTGCATCTGGGGACAAGGCTGCTGCAACAACTGCTGCACGCAACGCAGAAAGCAAAATTATGAAATCTGCTGGCAAAATTATGCCAAAGAAACGCGCTGCACGCAAAATTTCGCGTTTGGCCAAGAAAGTTGCCAAAATGGCTTAATTCAAAAATTAAAAAATTCCCCGATTGGGGAATTTTTTTTACCACAAACAAAAACAACTTAAAAAAACCGCCGATTGGCGGTTTTTTTATTATCATTACATTCTCATCGGCATTAATACATACAATGCGTCTGTATCTTTGTCGGTCGAATTTAATTTCGTAGGCGCCAATGGGTCCTGCATTTCCATCTGGAATTTTTCGCCCTGTATCTGACCAGCGACATCCAACAAGAACTTTACATTGAACACAACTGTAAATGACGAATCGCCGTTGTATTCAATATCTAATTCCTGGGTTGCGGTGCCGGCATCCGGACTGGACGCATTGATAACCAATTTGTTCATACTGAAAGTCAGCTGAACAGATTTTGTTTTATCAACACTAGCAACAGAAACCAAGTCCACAGCATTAATAAACTGCTTTCTATCCAAAATTGCAATCTTGTCGTTACCTTTTGGAATAACAACGCGATAGTTTGGATATTGGGCGTCAACCAATTTACTTGTCAAAATAGCCGAACCAATTGTGAAACGCGCCTTGGTATCTGACAACTCAACCGTAACATCATCAACATTTGCATCTTCCAACAATTTGGACAATTCGCCGATTACGCGTCTTGGCAAAATAACAGACGGCATTTCAGCACTGCCCGCTGGTGCCGGCATTGCACACAATGCCATACGCTGGGCATCAGTTGCAACCGCGGTCAATCTTTTTTCACCGCTGTCATCTGAAATATGGAAATAAATACCGCCCAAATGATAACGCACATCGTCTGTTGGGATTGCAAACTTTGTCTGATTAATCAAATGAGCCAAATCACCAGTTGTCATTTGGAATTTTGTAGTCAAATTGCTGCCCGCCATTGCAGGGAAATTTTCTGCTGGCAATGTTGGCAAACGAAATACCGCACGACCACTGGACACAACCAATTGATCACCAGATTGCTTAAATGAAATTTCTGCATCATCTGGCAATTTACGAACAATATCATACAGCATTTGTACCGGCACAGTTGTTTTGCCAGCCAAAGTGATATCAGCGGCCACATGTTCAACCAGTTCCAAATCAACATTTGTCGCAGACAAAATCAAATCGTCTGCAACTTCTAATTTAACATTCATCAATATCGGCAGTGTCGCACGCTTTTCAACAATGGACTGCATATGTCCCAGCGCGCGTATCAAAACCTGACGAAATACTGAAAATTCCATTATACGCTCCTGTTTCCTTTATCTATATGTGTGGTTTCCTACACTCGTTGGTTTAACTTTACCAAAAAACACCGATTCGGTGCAAGACCAAAAGAACCCGAAAAACAAAAACATAAAAATTAATTTTTCAGCAGAATTTTTTCCAACTTAGCACGCAATTTTTTTACATCGTCGTATTTTGTTATTTTCCCTTTTTCTGCAATAGATATATCGCCACTTTCTTCGGAAACAACCAAAACAGACGCACCGGACACCTCACTCATTCCCAATGCGGCACGATGACGCGTACCATATTTCCAATTTAAATTATTTTGTGACAAAGGCAATATTGCCCCTGCATATGCAATCCGATTTTTTTCAATAATAACCGCACCATCATGCAAAGGTGTTTTATTAAAAAATATTGTCAGCAACAATTCACTGCTTACACGTCCATTTATCAAAACGCCCTTTTTTTCAATAACAGTATCGTCCATAGTTCCTGGGAAAACAATCAGTGCACCTGTACGTTTTGACGACATATATTCAACCGCCCCAACAATCGCATCCAATGTTTTTGTGTCTTTGGTTTTAATTTCACCACGTTTTAACACCCTGCGCCATTCATCAACATTTCCCATCAGTGCGATAAATTTGCGTAATTCTGGCTGAAAAACGACAATCAAACTGATTGATAAAAACAGTGCCATACCATGCAAAAACGCCCCCAACAAATCCAGGTGCGCCCACGAACAAATAAAACTTAACACCCACAGCGCCGCCAAACCAATCAATCCGCGCACCAATTTTTCAGAATGTGTATTTTTGATAAAACTGCGATAAAATACCCAAATCATCCCAACAATTATTACGATTTGAATCAGCCCAACCCAACTAAACATCTTTATTCTCCTTTGCCGTCTTCCTCTGTTGGCATCACTGTATTAATCAATTCCGAAACAGGTGTCCCCATCCATTCTGGATCATTGCGATACAGTGGCGCACCACGCGTCATCGCTGTTTCGCACGGATGACTGTCTGCCAACCAATTTTCCAACAAATCACCCGCGACCAAACCGATACCTGCACCTGCGACCAAACTGATACCGCCTGTAATAGGCGCCAACAACAACCCAATACCCGTTGCAGATGCAACCTTGCCCGCAACCGCCGCGCCGCTAATTTTTATATCAGGTTCTGCCAAACTACCACTTAAAGACACCGAATTAACAACATTTCCGGTCAACGACAATTTTAACCCTCGCACAGGAACGGTCGTTAAAAACAACTTCATTTCTTCTTCACCCAGATTTAAACTGCCCCCCAGACGAACATTAATTGCATTTGTTTCAATTGCAAAACCGTTTTGTGTTTCAAAAACCCCATCACGTAGTTTTGCATTTAAAGCCAAACAAGAAATCTTTATTTGATTATGTTTTTTTTCTGAACTGAATAAATCCTGGATGCTATGTCGCAGCGATGTTAAAAAATCTGTTCCATACATATATGCCACTAAATCAGAATGCGCATAACCTTTATCCACAGAATACACATTAACCGGCCCCGTTATTGTCTGCATAATTTCCGTCAGATTTTTACCATGCGCTTTGACATAAAAATCAATATTTACGGGCAAATCCGAAATAAAATCATTTTTATTTATTTCATGCAAAATTTCACCAACACGAACCCCGTTTCCAACAAACGCGACAACAGCATCCAAATTCCCATCTGGCATAACATCTGCATCAATTGCAAAATCAACATCGCCTTCTGCGATACTTAAATCCGAATCGATTCTAATCCGATTATCACGCAGGTTAAATTTCAAATCTAAATTCTGAATATTCAGATCTCGATACATAACAAAGTCATCTAATTCAATACGCAAACTTATCGTCTTGTTATACATAAAATCGCCGAACAATGGGGTATCTTTAAAAACATTTAATTCACGATTTGGTTTTTTGCTTTGTCTTCCGAATGCACTGGGGAACAAATGCATCAAATTCAAATAAGACGAATGAACATCTGCATTTATAATTGGATTTTCTGCATTCAAATCATAATCGCCAGACACAGTAAAATCTGTTCCATTACCGAACAAAGAAGACTTTCTGATTTTTATTTTATTTCCGTCAAACCCGCCCGCAATATTCACTTTTAAATCAGGCACCAACGACAAATCAACGCCAAAGAATTTTCCAACAGTTGGGACATCTGGCATATCACCCTTGATAATAAAATCGATTGGCAATTTACTGGTTCCTTCCAGCGCAATATTTGCAATTAACGCCTCGCCCTTGGTTGAAATCGCCACCTGAACAGGATAAATTTTTCTGTCCGCATTATATTCTGACAACGCAACAATAAAAGAAGAAACCCGTTTATCAAATTTTATCCAACCCGAATATTCGCGTTTATCCCTGCGCTTAACCAAACGAACATTCAAGCCATCCAACGAATATTTTTTCCCAAACACATTTGCATTTAAATTCTTTACCTCTACACTGCCCAACCCCATATCTTTAAAAGGATACAAATCTGGCGTCTTTTTTGTATCTGCACCTTCTTTTTTTGCAGCTATTTTTGGCACAGAAATTTTACCATCTTGATTTTTTTCTATATTTATCTTTGCGTCATAAATTCGAACATTCTGAATAGTCGGACGATTACGAAACAACGAAATCAAATTCAACCGCACATCAATTTTTTCCGCACTGTACGCATATTTATTTTTTGCCCAATCCGCATTTGCAACACGCACTTGATTTAATTCAATCCTTGGCCGCAAAGACAATCGCCAAGACACATCGCCATCAACCTGAACGGGCAACCCAGTTGCATCTTGCAGCACATTAACAATACTGCCACGCAATGTATCCAAATTAACCTGACTTAATGCCACAACCAAAGCAACAACCAGCCCGACGATCAACAGGCAAAAAATTCTAACCAATGGAAAAAACAAACTTCTTCTTACAATCATGGCAAATTAAATTCTAAAAACTTCATCACAGGCAACATAAAATCTGGCACAGCTGCACGCAACGTCATCATTTTCCCTGTGGACGGATGTTGAAAAGTAATTTTATATGCAAACAAAAACAAATTATTCGTACTTAACACTGATTGCAATACAGTATCTACTTTTTGTTTGCGTCCATACAAATCATCGCCGACAATTGGCGCCCCCAAAGTCAACGCACTATGCAATCTTAATTGATGCGTACGGCCTGTTTTCGGGGAAAACTTAACCCACGACAAACACGACGAGGCACTGGACAAAACCTCGTAATCAGTAATTGCACGTTGGGGTCTGGGGCCTGTACCGTTATTTAATCTTGTCTGCGCATCAAAGACCTGACCTTTTAACATAAAATTATCTATACAACCCTTTCTGGGGCTGATATCGCCATTTAATAACGCCAAATATTCTTTGTGCGCTTTTTTGTTTTGAAACGCATCCGCCAACACTTGGGCTGCGCGCTGATTTTTTGCAACAACCAGAACACCACTTGTTTCTTTGTCCAAACGGTGAACCAATGAAATTTTATCATACGGGAACAATGCCGCCGCCATCTTATCCAAAGATTTTCTGATACCAGTACCACCCTGCACTGCCAGCCCTGCCGGCTTATTAAAGACCACAATATCATCATCATTGTGAATAATACACTTTCGCAAAGATTCTAAATCAGATAATGTAAACCGTTCTCCGCTTTCAGTTTTTTTCGCCCGTGTATGTACATACGACAAAACAGTTGGCGGGATTCGCACAGCATCCCCAGCGGCCAAAATTTCGTTTCCCCTGACGCGTTTTGAATTTACACGAATCTGTCCCCCACGACACAGTTTATAAAATTCACGCTGTGGCATAGATGGAAACTGACGCAAAAACCAACGCAACAAGCGCACTCCCTCTTCAACCTTGGAAACAGTAATAAAATCAGCCATAAAAACTATTCACCAAAAGTTATTTGAACAAAATTCTTGCCGTTTTCATCTGCACAAGAACCCGTTGCGCCACCCAATTTTCCATCAGACATCTTGTACCCAACAGAATCAGACCAGGCCTTGGTTGTTAACGCATTACATTCAGACTGTGTCAAACCATCTATTTTTACAACAAACTGACGGGGATTTGCAGAGTCCACAGACAATATATAATTCCCACCATACGGATTTTTATCCGCCATACCAATAACAGAAAAGATAGTTTCTGTATTCATATTTGAAAAATCATCGTATTCAGCATGAATATTGCGAACCATTGTCACCATCTGAACAACTTCGTCATTAACGCTTGTCAATTTTTGAGTACGCATTGCAGTTGAAATCATACCGATTGCTCCAACTGTTATAACGCCCATAATCGCTAACACACCCAACATTTCAATCATAGAACGACCTGACTCTTGATACATTGAAAAACCTCTTATTTGCTATTTATGTATTTATATTCTATCATATTTATTATGAATATTCAATTTTCTGATTTAATTGCGAACGCACCTGCCGCGCCTGGGGTCTATAAAATGTACGACCAAGACGACAATTTGCTGTACGTGGGCAAAGCCAAGAATTTATTAAACCGCCTGCGCCAATATACAGACATTTCAAAATTGGAAACACACAAACAAATTATGCGCACACTGGTCGCCCGGGTTGATTGGGAAACCGTACCCACAGAATCAGATGCACTCTTACGGGAACAAGAACTTATAAAAACTCAACATCCAAAATATAACATAATGCTGACAGACGGGAAAATGTATCCGATGTTAGCTTTGACGGTTGGCGACTTTCCCCGCCTTTTAAAATTTCGCGGCAAAATTTCACAACGCCGCGATGTATACGGCCCATACCCTTCTGTTTCTGCCCTGAACGAAACAATAAAAACAATACAAAAAGTCTGTCAATTAAGAACCTGCACGGACACACAAATGCGCAACAGAAGCCGACCATGTATACTGCATCAAATCGGTCGTTGCAGCGCCCCATGTTGCTTTCCAAACAAACAAAAATATAATGACAATGTGCGTATTGCGCGGAAAATTCTAACCGGTGACAGTCAACCCATAATCGCTGATTTAACAAATCAAATGGCGAAACTGTCACAACAAATGGATTATGAAAACGCTGCGATTATACGCGACAAAATCGCCGCATTAACACACACATCAAATCGCGGCATACGCCAGAATACGCCGCATACACCAAAATTAGACTGGAACAGAAATGTATCAGATTTTGAAAAATGGGCCAACATCAAAATAAACCTTGTTGGCGTTTTTGACAACTCGCACCTATTTGGAAAACAACCCGTTGGCGCAATGATAACATTTGGGCATAACGGATTTGAAAAATCTGGATACAGACACTTTAAACTAAATAACAAATCGCGCGCCGGGAACGACATCGCAATGATGGGCGAGTTTATTGAACGCGCTGTATCACGCGGCCCAAAATTAGACGCAATAATTGTCGACGGCGGCATTGCGCAATGGCGGA
The DNA here is from genome assembly GCA_904502095.1 of uncultured Alphaproteobacteria bacterium. Taxonomy (GTDB): domain Bacteria; phylum Pseudomonadota; class Alphaproteobacteria; order Rs-D84; family Rs-D84; genus Enterousia. Next base: position 55,430 of record CAJGDG010000002.1, on the reverse strand, counting down.
TCGCCATGCGTCACGCAAAAGGAATTCCCGTTATTGGCGTCACCAAAGGCGAAGTACGCGACGGCGACGAACATTTTATTATGCCAGACGGCAACATATGTCGCACATTACCAAAAGACAGCCCTTTGTTTTTAATGCTACGTACAGTTCGTGACGAAGCGCACAGATTCGTAATAACATATCATCGCAACACGCGTGCAAAACAAATGACGGCATCCGTTCTGGATGAAATTGACGGGATTGGACCAACCCGCAAACGCGCATTATTACAACATTTTGGCAGCGTACGCGCAATTATGGACGCGGACATTCGTGCATTAAGTCGTGTCCCAGGTTTAGGAAACGCAGCTGCAAAAAAAATATATGCCCATTTTCATACAGAAATGATATAATAAGAACATTAACAAAAAAGGAGAAACTATGAAATTTTTCGTTAACTTTTTATCGGCATTTCGCATTGCTGCATCATTTGCGATTATACCAACATTAATGCTAAACATGTATTGGACAACATTTATATTGTACACATTGGGCGCTGCATCAGATTGGTTTGATGGATATTTGGCACGCAAATATAATGTATGTTCTAAAATCGGCGGTGTATTGGACCACATAGGCGACAAATTTTTGGTTGTAAATACATTTATAATGATGGCGATTATGATGCCAGTTTGGTTTATTGTTATTCCAATCATCATAATGATTTGCCGAGAGCTATACATTTCTGGTTTACGCGAATTTCTGGGCACTCAAAAAATTGAAATGCCTGTACCAAAAGCACGCTTTTCAATGGGCAAAATCAAAACCACATTACAAATGGTATCCATTGCGGCGTTTTTATTGATTTTTGCAATTGGCACATTGATCACACCAGACTTGGAAAGCCGTGCTGTAATGTTCTTGATACATATATTGCCACGCATTGGCGTCTGGGGATTATGGTTGTCATTAGTTGCATCAATTTGGTCTGCAACACAATACACAATGACATTTATTGGTCACCTGAAAAAATTAAAATAAAAATTGCGCTATACGAAACAAAACCGCCGTATACGGCGGTTTTGTATTTTAAAAATCGACACTCAAAACCAACCCTTTTTATCAGACTTTGCCCCGGCAAATTCATTTAATAATTTCTTTTGCTTATCCGTCAACTTTGTTGGAATTTTAATAGCAACTTCGATATACAAATCGCCAAAACCGCCACTACGACGCGGATTCGGCATACCGTGTCCACGCACACGCAGTTTTTCCCCGACCTGTGTCCCAGCCGGCACCTTGACCGCCAATTTTTTATCGTCAATTGTTTCTATATCTATTTCGCCACCCAACGCCAATGTCGTAAAAGGCACATCAATACGCATAATTAAATCTGCGCCATTGCGAACAAATCGTTTATCCGGCCGCACACGCACATCCAGATAAAAATCACCCGCAGGCCCACCATTTGCGCCTGCTTCGCCCTGTCCTGCCAGACGCAACCGCGCACCATCTTCGATGCCTGCCGGGATTTTAACTTCCAGTGTTCTTTGTTTGTGTTCAGTTCCTGTGCCATCACATTCACTGCACTTTTTTGATATTTTGCGTCCCAGCCCATTACATTCAGGACACGGGCTTTCTGTCACAAAGAAACCCTGACGCGTTTGCACAAAACCACTGCCCCCGCATCGTGAACATATTGGTGCGGGCTTGCCATCATCAGTACCATTTCCATGACATTTTTCACATGTCACATTGCTGGAAAATTTAACCGTATGTGTTTTCCCAAAATAAGCGTCTTTTAAATCGATAACCACTTCGTCCAGCAAATCGCGTCCACCGCGTTGTGGCGCACCACGCTGAGCCCCACCAAAGCCGCCACCAAAACCAAACCCACGCATTGCTTCACGCAATATATCTTCCATACCGGCACCACCACCCATATCAAAATGGAAACCGCCGTTTCCGAACGGATTACCACCGAAACCTGCGCCACTGGCATTACCACCTGCGAACGCAGCATCCCCAAATCTGTCATACGCAGCCCGTTTTTGTGGGTCTTTCAAGATATCAAACGCATTATTTACTTCCTTGAACTTTTCTTCTGCGTCTTTGTTATCAGGATTTCTGTCTGGGTGATATTTCATCACCAACTTGTGATAAGCCTTTTTTATATCAGCATCAGAGGCATCGCGTGCGACACCTAAAACTTCATACGGGTTTTTATTCATATCGATATTCCATATACTTTATTGTTATCAAATATATAAGACCATATTATAAAAAATCAAGCCCAGAAATATAAATATGCTTAAATTCTTTGGGCTTGCGTAAAGTTTAAAAATGTTCTAATAATAAGACGATAATTATGGGAAAGAATATGAACACATACGATGCATCAGACATACAAGTATTAGAAGGCCTGGAACCTGTTCGTCTGCGTCCTGGAATGTACATTGGCGGCACAGATGAAAAGGCGTGGCATCATTTGCCAATTGAAATTATGGACAATTCGATTGACGAAGCTGTTGCCGGCTTTGCGAAAAAAATCACTGTAAAGTTAATTGATTCCAAGACAATTGAAATTGCGGACGACGGTCGCGGTATTCCTGTGGACGAACACCCAAAGTACCCTGGCAAATCCGCACTGGAAGTTATTCTGACCACACTGCATTCCGGCGGAAAATTTAACAATAATGTATATAAAACCAGTGGTGGTTTGCATGGCGTTGGGTCAGCGGTTGTAAATGCGCTGTCTGCAGAAATGATTGTTGATATTGCACGCGACGGATACAATTGGCACCAGACTTTTTCACGCGGTCTGCCGACCAGCCCGATGCAACGTGGCGAACCGACAAAATCACACGGCACAAAAATTCGTTTTACAATTGACGACGAAATCTTTGGGGCGAACGCGGTATTCAAGCCTGTAAAAATTTATCGTATGGCGCGCGCAAAATCTTTCTTGTCCCGCGGGATAAAAATCGATTGGCAATGCAATCCTGAATTATTGACCGAAGACATGAACATCCCTGCGACAAAAACATTTTATTATCCAAATGGTGTTGCAGACTTTTTGGCAGAAAAGACCGATTCTAAACCGCGCATTTTGCCACGCATATTCAGCGGCAGCGTTGATTTTCCCGACGATTCAGGTCGTGTTGAATGGGCATTGACATTTTTAACAGACGAAAACGGTGCTGCATCTGACGATGGTTTCTTTTCATCATATTGCAATACAATTGCCACAATTGATGGTGGAACCCACGAAACAGGCTTTAAATCTGCAATTACCAAAGGCATAAAGGCATACGGCGAAAAAGTAAACAACAAAGCCGCCGCCACAATTATTGGCGAAGATGTTTTTGATTCTGTTGCTGCGATTGTATCTGTATTTTACAAAACGCCTCAATTTTTGGGTCAGACCAAGGAAAAATTATCCAACCCTGAAATTGCACGATATACAGAAAACGCATTGCGTGACCCATGGGAAATGTTTTTGGCATCAGACCCAAAAACAGCAAACGCATTACTGGATTTTGTAATCAATTTGGCAAACGCGCGCATAAAGACAAAACAAGTCAAAGATGTTGCGCGCAAAACTCCAACGAAACGAATTCGTATGCCTGCAAAACTAGCAGACTGTTCAAAGCACGGCATTGCCGGCACAGAATTATTTATCGTCGAAGGGGAATCTGCGGGCGGCACTGCGAAACAGGCGCGCGACCGCGCGACCCAGGCTATTATGCCACTGCGCGGCAAGGTGTTAAACGTTATATCTAATTCAGACGAACGCTTTGGCGCAAACAAAGAATTAAATGAGTTAATTGACATTATTGGCGCAGGCACTGCCAAAGATTGGAACGAAGACAAACTGCGTTATGAAAAAATCATCATTATGACCGATGCCGACGTTGACGGCAGTCATATCGCATCATTGCTGATGGCATTTTTCTATCAATATATGCCCCAGTTGATTTATGGCGGCCACCTGTATTTGTCATGTCCACCATTATATAAGTTAACATGCGGCACAGAATCCATTTATGTTGACACGGATGAAGAACTGGAAGAATTAAAATCAACCAAATATAAAAACAAACGGGTTGAAATATCTCGATTCAAAGGGTTGGGCGAAATGATGCCAAATCAATTAAAAGAAACGACTATGTCGCCAAAAACCCGTCGTTTAATTCGCGTTGACCTGCCTCCTCGCACCGAAGAAGGAATCGAAGACACAGAAAAAACGCGCACAATTGTTTCTGAACTGATGGGGAAAAAGCCAGAATTCAGATTTAAATTCATAACCGAACACGCCCAATTTGTAAAAGACTTGTTTGTATAAAAGCCACAAAACACAAAAAACACATTTACACCGACCCAATGCTTGACAAATGCTATTTTTGTATTATAATATTGTTTGTAAAAGGAACAAAGAGATAATAAAAATGAGCAAAAAAAAGAAGAACACATATTTAATTAACTTTAATGTTATGTGCAATTTCAATGTATTCTCGGAATGCAAAGAAACGCCGCTGCCATTATTATGCGAAAACGGTGTAAAGCAAACATCTGCCACCGGCTGGATAAAATCTAAACCATTTCCAAATCCATGTGCATACGACATGGCTGTCACATACAAAGCAAGCCAAATGGGCGAAAAAATTGCATCAACAATTATTGAATACCTGGACAAAGAAACAAACGAACCAGTTGTGCAGTTATACCCAAGTTCTTATTATGTATTTAATGACGACGAAAATTTCCTTAACCGCTTGAACCACGCATCAAAACGAAACTTTCAGCGCGAGCTTGAAAAACGAATGCAAATCATTAATGCAGCAGCACAAAAAACAAAATAAAAAAACCGCCAAATGGCGGTTTTTTTAAAGACTATTCAAAGCATTTATTTTATCTTGGTTTTCAATATACTGCTTTGCTTTGGATTTACTAAAACCATATTCAGCCATCGCATCAGACACTCTTTTATCATAAGCATCTTCTTCAGCTTGTTTTTTTGCTTTTTCATCTGCCTTTTTTTGTTTTTCAGCTTGCCTTTCGGCTTCTTTACGCATTTTTGCTTCGTCTACGACACAACCCATCGCATCATCCCATTTGTGCAAATCATCATTACAATTGCAGCGTTTAAGAGTAGGATTCCAGCGTCCCGCCTTTTCACACAAAGCCTGCTTTGCTTTTTCAGCATCCTCTTCTTTTTGCTTCTGCAAATCTTTCAGCAATTTATCTGTTTGTCTTTCTGTCTTTTTATCGACCTTTGACTCGGTCAACTTTTCCTGTTTTTTCGTCAGCTCTTCAAGCTGTGCCTGTTTCTTTGCCTGGTCCAGAACACAACCCTGGCCATCAACAAAAGAATAGATATCGTCGCATTCGCAATCTTTTCTGCCCGGACGCCATCTTCCATTTGTATCCTCACACAGTTTTTTCTTTGCTTCTTCTGCCGCCTTGGCTTCTGCTTTCTTTATTGAATCATCAATTTCATTCACTTCTTTTGCTATCTTTTCCCAAGATTTCTGTCGTTCTTCCTGCAATTTTTTCTGTGCTTTCTTGGTCATTTCAGCTCGTTGCGATGCGGTATTCGCGTCCAACAAATCAACTGCTGAATTATATTGATCTTGGGTCAATTGCCCCGCCTGCAATCTTCTTTGCAAATCGGCTTTTTGGGCGTCGCTTTGCGCGTTTACTTCATTCAAAGATTTTTGCAATTCTGTTTCTGGAAGATTTATACCCAATTCTGTTGTATCTACCGTCATTTGCCCCCTTGGCAAGCCAGCGGCAACTTCTGCTGCGGTTGGGCCATCAGGCCTCGACACACCTTCAGCCTCCACAGTTATATTCAACCATTCACATTCTTTCTTGTCATCTTTCCAGTCTGTTCCACCTTGACATTTACACTCGTTAGAGCCCGGAATCAGAAAAGCATATTCAGCACAAGCACAAACACCAGGATTTGAATTAATATGCCCTGTCAGCTCACACTTATCGGTATTTTTACTCTGACCCTTGCCCATACACGTTGAATAATAAGAGAAAATAGTCCCGTCTGGTTTTTTACATTGTTTTTTCGTATGATTTCCACTGGGGTCAGAACACTCGGTCGCTATACACGCACCGTCATAACAATCTGCACTTGCAGCCCCCAACCCCCTAAGAACGGCATCTGACTTACAATCGTTTATAGAACAACTACCCGTTGCTGGGCAATCTGGAATATTTGTGTCCGATTCTATTTCAGGACTCTTAACCTCTTCCTCCGCTTTCTTCTCTTCCTTCTCTTCCTCTGCTTTCTTTTTCGCCTCTTCCTCTGCTTTCTTTCTCGCTTCTTCTCTTGCTGCTGCGATTTGGCTATCCAAATCAGAACTTGTCTTTTGTGCAGTTTCTATCTTGTCCTCGGTTTTATTCAGTGCAACCGCTTCACCAATATTGGCGGCAATACCAATCGTACTGACACCCAGGGTTGTAATACCCGCAATCTTTAATCCCTTGGTCGACTTTTGGCATTTTTCCAATTCTGCAATCTTATCCAACTTTTGCTGGGTCAATGTCGCAATTTTATCGTCCAAATAATCCGCACCCGCAACCATTGGAAACAGTGTGCACATACAAAATAAAATACCGCGTTTCATCTTAATTTCCCCCGCCATTAATAGAATTCAATTCTTTTTGTTTATTTGCAATGTCAGCATTTATGTCTTCCAGCTCGCCCTTTTTCTTGGACAATTTTGCGCCCTGGACACCGGCGGCAACGCCCGTCGCCACAACACCCGCCGACCCAATAACAGTCGCCGCAATCCAACCCTTTTTGGACTTTTCACACTTTCTTATTTCAGCATCCAATATTGTAATATCGTTTTCCAAGGTCGAAATCATCTGCAATTTTGCACTGTCGTCCGCATTTATACCACCCGAACCGACCAAACCATTTGCATAAACCGTATTGCTTCCAGCGTTCCCCGCACCAGCCGAACCAATAGTCGCCGCCGAAACATCAAATGACGCCACTGCCATTAACACAGCAACAAATAAAAACTTTAATTGCATAATATCCCTTCCCTTTTCTATTTACTGTGAATTATATCATAAAACCCGCATAAAACGAAGTTTTTTCTGCGCAAAAAAAAAAAAAAAAGAAGTATAATCAACATGTTAAACAAAGCGCGTTTAATTAACATTAAAATAAACTAAAATATTTTGGCAAAAAACACGCACCGCCATACCCCGTGATTAGCGGAAAATAAATTAGAATAATTTAGATAAAAGGAAATCGGGAATCGTAGTGTACATAACGCTACATGAGATTCCCGATTTACTTTTAGATAAGTTATTATAATTTATTTTTAGTTTAGTGGTGCACCCCAATGCTGCTGTATCGTTCTTTCTGCATCCATTGGGCTGACCAATACTTGCGGTGTCAAGATAACAACCAAAACTTCACGAGTCGCCGATGTCTCGCGCGAGCCAGACAATGCCATAAAGTCAGGATCACCCAAACCATAGCGTGTATCTTCGTTTGTTTGTTTTTCAAAACCTGATACAACCAACATTTGACCTGATTCCATGATAACTTCTTGCATAAAGCTGCGTTCTTCAACCTCTGGCAACTGTAATGTCACTTCGCCAATTGTTTGAGTCGACATACGCAACAATTCACGAACCGACATACGGAACAACAACAAAATCTTGCCGTTTTCTAAAACATTTGGCAACAACTGCATTGTAAACCCTGTTTCCAAATCATCTTGGTCAACAGTACTGGATTCAACAGTTGTAAAGTTTCTGGATTCAAAACGCTTGATATATCCTGTGGTGCGAGTATTGCTGACCGGCGCAACGCGGTTTGAACGTGTTGTCACACCAACATTTGTCACCAACGATACCTTGCCCTGCTTTGCCAAGGCTTCGATTAAGGCATTACTGCCCGCAGCACCTGACAAAGAACCGTTCATAATTTTATCCTGGGTATATGCGCCTTCGACCAACTGACCATTTTCCAAATGTGTCGCACCCGTTAATGCCGAGACAGCATTCGACAACACAGCAATGTTCATGGCGCTGGCTTCAGTCGATGCCAAATTATTTTTTGGATTCGCAACAATATTTAATCCAGATGTAGAATTAATAGCCGCCGCCAAATTCAACCCAAATGCAGAATCATTTGAAATAGTCACCTGCAACACTTTTACATCAATTGTTATCAGTTGTGACAAACGCTTGTTCTGACGGTCGATATATTCACCAACGCGACTTAGTACAGATGGCGATGCAGTCACAGTAATGGTTCCCAAACTGCGCGATACCGTAAAATCTGCATTTTCACTTTTACCTATAATAGAAGATATAGCGTTTTCAACTTCATCCCATTCTTTCAAAGTCGATTCCAAAGACACTTCATTTGCATCGTCTGTTGAAACAGATGTTTGATATGCAACCTCGGTCCCCAGGGCATACAATGTAAATGTCTTGGTTTCTGTTTCATAAAAAACAATTGAATTTTTATCATAATACCACAACAAATCTAAATCTGTCGCAACCTGAGACAATAAACCAGATAATTTACCTGTATAGGCAACATTAACCAACTTCTTTAATTTATCACCAGAAACCTGTCCATCAATTTTAACAGGGATGCCTGTAATAGAATAAATATCATTTGCCAAAACCTGTAACGACACAGGTTCATTTAATAATATTGTCACACCAGTATCTGTTTCAAAATGTGACGGCAAATTATTTTTGTGTTCCAACACAACAGACTTGTTTCCCAACCAAACACCTTCGGACATAGATACGGTATCACCACTGGCAACTTTGGCACGTGGATTTTTTGCCATTTCAAAGGCATCATACGCATTAACAAAATCCTGATCAACAGACGCCGCAACTTTTGCGGATTCTTTGGTTGTACACCCTGCCAGTGCCCCCAAAACCAAACCGCACACAACAAAGATTTTTACTGGCTTTATCATATCTAATTCTCCTACGACATCTTGATATTTAAATTATTCTTCGTTTGTTGAAATCACCAACACCCGATTCCCTTTATAAAACTTTGCATATGGCACAGGTGTTGCGCGCCCAAAATTACGAACCAGCGCAGACGCCACATCAACAAAGCGACCCTTGAATACCGCGCTGGCCTCAATCGGATATTCGCGTGGCGTTGTCCAAACCAAATCCCAGCCTTCTTTATTGCACCAATTTTGCAACACTTCACGCAATGTCTGACCATTTGCAACAACCCATGAACGAACTTGGTCTGTCAAAACAGCTGGCGCTTCGGCATCCGCAGACGCATCGACCACAATTTCCGTTTCTGTTTTTGTGATTGTTTCCGTGATAGTTTCCGTTTCTGTCGACATTTCTGTTATTTCTGTTTTAACACCAGACAAACCATTTGCCTTATCCGCACCTTTTGGTTCCGCCTTCATATTCATTTTGACAGCAAACGCATCATAGTTGTCTGCATACTTGCCACAATTTTTTCTGCCGCTGCGCGAAACAGTTAAAACATTACCGCCATCATCTTCCAGCGCTTCACGATGCAACACCCCCATTTCGGCACCCGAATTACATTCATCGTCAAAGCCAACCGGAATCTGGGTACCGTGCAACATATTTGCACCACCAGACCAGTCGCCATAATCACCGCGCGCACCCAAGTTAATATTGTTCTCAACGACCAAATCCGAACCTATCTTGGACACGATACGAATATTATCGTTCTGTTTTTTCTTGGAACAAACACCAGACTCGCAAGAAACTTCGACGTCTGCCTCACTCCCTGCGATTGGCCACGCAGGTATTTCTGTATATTCTTCCACTGTCTCAACAACATCGACCGTTGTTGTATCCACCAATTCCCACTGATTTTCATCAACAGTTTTCTCTTGTTCATAAAAAACTTCTGATGTGACGACCTGTGGCATCGTTTCAGCAGCAAAACAATACCCAGCAGCAGTTGCAAACATTGCACCAATCAATACTTTACGGAACATATCAAGACTTCCTTTCCCTATATTATTTATCTTATTTAGTTCTTATTATAACAATTTGACCGAATCTGTGCAAGACATAAAAAACACTTATTTCAACGAAAAAATTATTTTCACAAGATAAAATCGCACGAATCGCAAAAAGATGCTATACTAACTCTCGAACACAATATAAACCTGGGGGCAAAAGATTATGCAAAACTTTATTATATATTTGATTTTTGGGATATTTTTACTATCAACTATCGCCGTTGGCGTATATATTTTCAAAATTAACGCGCGCATTGCCAGCATAACAAAAACACTGGAACACCAATATAATTTAATTGCAAAAATTCAGTCTGTACTGAAAAACAAATACGCAACCAACGCCATCGCAGAAAACGCAGAAATGATTTACCAAGATCTGCTGCAAAGCCTGATTCCTGTTATGGCCGCCATCGACATTATGCCCCGCAACACCCCCGAGCATCCACTGTGGCGTGCATTGGGCGGCATTATGGACGAATACGCAAAAAACCCATTCGTGTTGGAAAAACTTCGTCGCAGCATAAAACTGGACACCGAAGTCGCACGAAATATTGACAATTATATGCGACGCGGCGACACATTTTTACATCATTTGAATTCGACTGAACCCGACGGATTGTTGGCATCAACATTTACAGACGGTTTATTGGGCCAATCATTAACATTTTTTGCCCAGGCAAAACAATTGGCGACACAAAACAATTAAAACACAATGGCAAAACTGTCAGAGAATCTTATCCGCGAAATATCAGCCAAACGCGACGAACCTGATTGGCTGTGCGAGTGGCGCCTGAACGCATTTCGCAAATGGAAAACGATGACAGAACCACACTGGGGCGCAACAACATACACACCAATTGATTACGACAGCCTGGATTATTATAACGAAGCCCCACCCGTCGACTCTTCTGACCTGGCACACATTTATGACAAAATGGGATTACCAGAAAGCGAAAAAAAAGCACTGATGGGAATGGCAACAGATACTGTCATAGACAGCAGGTCTGTTCACACATCCTATACGGCGGAATTAGCGCGCTTGGGCATAATTTTCCTGCCTTTTTCAGAGGCTGTAAAACAGCACCCAGATTTGGTAAAAAAATATCTGGGCTCAGTTGTTCCATCGGACGACAATTTCTTTGCCGCATTGAACGCATCTGTGTTTTCTGATGGGACATTTGTATATATTCCACCACACACAAAATGCCCAATTGATTTAGCCAGTTTTTTCAGAATCGAAACCGCAAAAATCGGGCAATTTGAACGCACATTAATTATTGCAGACACGGGCGCCCAATTAACATACATGGAAGGTTGCAGCGCACCGCGAAAACCAAACCACCAACTGCACAGTGGTGTCGTAGAAATCGTTGTATGCGACGATGCAACAGTAAAATACGCAACTGTACAAAACTGGTATGCAGGCGACTTTGACGGCACAAAAAACAACGGCGGCATTTTAAATTTTGTCACCAAACGCGGCGTATGCCACAAAAACGCAAAACTGCTGTGGACACAAATGGAAATTGGCTCTGCACTGACATGGAAATACCCATCTACTGTTTTACGCGGCGACGATTCGTACAGCGACTTTTATTCGCTATCAATAACACGCGGCGCACAAATTGCAGACACCGGCACAAAAATGATACACATTGGCAACCGCACAGTATCAAACATCGTATCATATGGCGCCGTGACAGACGCATCACACCAAACATTCCGCAGCCTGGTTTCTTTCAGTGGCAACGACTGTAAAAACGCATCAAAATGCGACAGTCGCCTTATTGGCAACAAGACCTCTGCAAACACCCTGCCCCGCATTATTCATAATGGCGAAAACAACCAACAATCACACGAAGCTTCGACCGGCACGATTGACACAGCAACATTAACTTATATGAATATGGCAGGCATAGACACAGACACAGCAACCGCACTAATAATTGGTGCGGCCGCTGCACCTGTATTATCACGACTGCCGATGGAATTCTTGGTTGAATCAAAACAATTAATACAAATGGCATTATCAAAGGATTAAACAATGCTGAAAATCAAAAATCTTTTTGTATCTTTGGGCGAACGCGAATTACTGTCCGACATAAACATATCCATACCACACGGCGCACGCGTTTTATTGTCCGGCCATAACGGCAGCGGCAAATCAACACTGGCAAACACAATCGCAGGGAATCCGCTGTATACAATAAAATCAGGCAACATTATTTTTGATAACACAGACATCACAACAGAAAACGCAACAACGCGCGCACTGATGGGTATATTTTTAGGTTCACAACACGTTCCAGAAATTGCCGGACTAACTGTATTAAGTTTTCTGAAACACTCTTGTGCTGCGCACGCACATTTTCAAACAGGTCGCGACTTGTCCATGCCTGAATTTTTAGAAACAATTAACAACGCCTGTGCACAATTAAACATACCGCGCGAATGGTTAAACCGCAGTATAAATGTCGGATTTTCCGGTGGCGAACGAAAAAAAATAATGCTGTTGCAATTGATATTGACCAAGCCAAAATTTGCCATATTAGACGAACCAGATTCTGGCGCAGACACACAAACACAACAGCTTATCGCAGACACAATAAAATCTATGCCCGATACAACATTTATGTTTATCAGTCATCAACCCGCCTTTACCGAATTGGTTTCGCCGACCGACACAATTTCTTTATCCAACGGCAAAAATATGATAAAATAAAAACAACACAAAGGAAAGGAATAGCTATGAAAACCCAAACCAAACCATCATTATCTTTGTGGACGATTACCGCGCCACTTAAAACATCTTTAATTATGTCGGCATTTACTTTTGCCATAATATTTGGCTATTCTTTTATTTCAAGCCTTATATATAAAACACCTGCACAAATGCCGCAAACGCCCTTATTTTTCCTATTGGGTTTAGGCTTTTTATTAAGCGTATTTTTAGTTGTACGAAAATTACCATCACCAAAAATGGACCAGGGGTCATTCGTTGCAATACACACATCTCAGACAATTTTATCTTCGGCGCTTGTTGGATTATCCATATTTCTGATATTGGCAAATCACCAAACAATTTTATTCAAATTAATGATGCTGGAAGCAAAACACTCGGGCGTATTATTAATAGCTCTAATCTTTACAACAATATTTCTTTTCTATCTGGTTGGACTTTCTATTATCAATCTGTATGTTAAAATCCGCCGCATACAGGAATTTAACATACCCACCTGGAAAATCGTTTTCAGCATACCGTTTGGGTTTTCTGCATTATGGGTACCGGGCTACTTTTTATCAAAACAGTCCACCAAACAATTCAACCAACCAATAAAATCTAAGATTTATTCCAGATTCATAAAATGGACAGTCACAGCACCGCAAAACACAATTGTCACATTTGCGTTTATCACATTATTATCGTGCATTGGGATTGGACTGAATTCTGTATTGCTGACGCTTTCTTTTGCTATGTTATTTGGCATTTGGATAATGCAAATCGGCAAAAAGAATTTTATAAAACAAATCCCAGGCAAGTATTCTAGTGCCGCTGTAATTATAAACATTGCACTGATTATCATACTTTCAACTATTTTTGCACTTGCGCCACAACGCCCTGCAAACATCCAAATAAACATATCAGACATAACAACAACCGAAACCACAGGAAATATTTAATGACAGGAATCATTACTTTTATTGGTCTAATATTGCTGCTATGGATTGGGCGTTCTATATTGATCCCCTTACTGGTCGCCGCATTTTTATGGTACTTAATGAACGCAATTGCAGATTATTATCGCAAAGTATTACCATATAAAACAGCGACAAACAAAAAAGAAAACATTTTGTTTCGTGCATTTAATTTGCTGTCCTATACAGCAGCATTCGCAACACTGTTTTTTATTGGTTTCCTGTTTGTCACACAAATTAAACCAATGTTTTCCGAATTGGTTTCTGTATTGCCTGTATTACAAGAAAAGTTGACAGGGTTCAGCACATACCTTTCCAATTCCATTGGATTTAAATTTGATACCAATATGATTCCGAACATAACACAAATTGCGGCAAACATTGGTTCGTCTGTGGCATCAATTGCCGCATCTATGGGTATGGTTATTGTATATATGATATTTATGTTTATAGAACAAAGCACATTTCATCAAAAATTTGCATCATTATTTCCAAACAAACGCCAATCAAAAAAATCGCGCTATATACTGGACAGCATCGATTACAATATGAAAAAGTATTTATTTGTAAAAACAACCATATCCGCCATTACCGCGATAATATCCTTTTTCTGGCTGCAAATGATTGGGATTGAATTTGCCGGGGTTTGGGCATTTATCGTTTTTGTCACCAGTTATATACCAACAATTGGTGCAATCGTTGCATGCGGATTGCCAATATTATACTCGCTAATAACAGCCCCCACATTACAACAGCCTATATTAACAGCGGTGGGACTAATCGCACTGCAAATATTATTTGGCAATATACTAGAACCAAAGTTAACCGGCAAAACATTAAACCTGTCAACACTTGCTATTTTGATTAACTTGGTTTTCTGGGGTATGATTTGGGGTGTAGCGGGTATGTTTTTCAGCGTTCCTCTGTTGGTTGCAACATATATCATTTGTGCCCAGTTTGATTCCACCAGATGGATTGCTGTTTTATTATCAGCAGACGGAAGCATCCCCGACAAAAAAGAAGAAGATTAAAAAACGGGCTTTATGCCCGTTTTATCATTGCAATCGCATTTTCCAATATTACACGCGCAGATTCAGAATCCAACCGTTCCTTTAAATCGGATACCCTGGTCCGCCCCATTTCAGATTGCGCCTGCACAGATGTTAAATTTTCTTCCAGCATACAAATCGGCAAATCTGTTTCCTTTTCCAGTTGCAAAACAAATTCACGAACCATCACAGTTGTTTCAGATTCCGAACCGTCCCCGCGCACGGGCAAGCCCACAACAATTCCGTGCACCTTTTCCACTTCAGCAATATCTGCAACCAACACAGCATGATTTTTCGCACCACGCGGCAACAAAATTGTATCACGCACAAAAACAAAGTTCATATCGGGGTCAGTCACCGCCACACCAATGCGGCGCACACCCCAATCTATTCCCAAAATGCGTCCGCTGCGCGGAAAAGCCTTGAAATCTGGCAAAATCATTGTATAATTCCTTTACTTTATAAATATAGGATTGAAAATGGCATTTAGCAAGCAACAATTACAAAAATTTGCACACTTGATTCACATCGAAATCGCACCCGAAAAATTGGAAGAAATGAACATCGATTCCGTTGTTGAATGGCTGGACAAATTACAACAAATTGACACTGCCGGTGTTGAGCCAATGTTAACGCCCGCAGAACACGGTGCGCCCGTCCGTGAAGACATTGTCACAGACGGCGACATTCGTGACCTGGTTTTGGCGAACACTCCTGACAACGCGGGAACATCACGCGGGTATTTCGCGGTCCCCAAAGTAAAAGACGGGGAATAAAAAATGAGCAAACAATCACCACAACTTTTTCGCGTATATTTGGTTGCGAAAGGCCTGTTTAAAAAACACATTATTGACACAGGTCGTCACAGCGAAGAAACAATCACAAATTTGTTTCAGACATTGGCGCAGTCAAACCCTACAAAAACAGACTGTATCAAACAAATATCCGGTTCATTATCGAACGGCTATATCGCACATTGTTTAACAAATGAAAACGAAAAATATTTTTACCAAACAGACATTCACAATCATGTCACATTAAATTGCTCTTTTGGTCGCAAATGCAAATGTCATAAATCACAATGTCTGGGGAATATCAAATCAGGTAAATGCACAAACAAATTTGTACAAAGCACTATTGGTATATACCTGTTTCCTGAATATTATTCAAAACAAAAGTAAGGACTAAAAATGCAACGCGATTTAGACTCTTTGAATTTATCTACTCGCACATCAAACAGATTAAAATCATTTGGTATTGATTCTGTTGCAAGCTTGTTAGACCTGTATTACAGCGATTCCAACTTTATTAAACACATTCGCCAACTTGGCGCCAAGGGCTATGAAGAAATAACAAGCGCAATTACAAAACTGCAACAAAACAGTTTTAACACAAATGACATTTCTGGCCTTGAACAGCAAAAACAAACCCTAGAAAACAAATCAAAAAATATTGATGCAGAAATTCGGGCACTAGAAGATGCAATAAAAAAATTAAACGCCGAAAAAGCAAAGTGCGAAACACAAATCAGAACAACAAACGCTGTATTAAAAGCAAAACAAAACGAAAGTAAAACAAAATGATAAACTTAACATTAACCGAAGCATTAAAAAAATTAAACAACGGCGAAATCAGCGCAGTTGAATTAACACGCGACTATTTAGACCGCATTGAAAAATATGGTGCTGATTTAAATTGCTATATCACTGTCACACCGGAACGCGCCATGGCTGATGCAGCCGCATCTGATGCGCGTCGTGCGGCTGGCGCCGCCCTGCCGTTGGACGGTTTGCCAATTGCAATGAAAGACTTGTTTGCAACACGTGGCATTCGCACAACAGCAGCATCAAAAATGCTGGAAAATTTTGTACCAGAATACGAGTCGACCGTTTCACAAAATCTGATTAATGCGGGTACAGTTTTACTGGGCAAGGTAAATCTTGACGAATTTGCAATGGGCACTTTCAGCAAGACCAGTTTCTTTGGCGCACCAATTAACCCATGGCAAATGGAAAAACGGTTAACCGCCGGCGGTTCATCTGGTGGTTCAACATCGGCTGTTGCGGGTGGTTTGGCAATCGCCGCAACAGGCACAGACACAGGCGGTTCTATTCGCTTTCCCGCTGCGATTACAGGTATGGTTGGCATGAAACCAACATATGGCTTATGTTCCAGATGGGGTTGTATTGCATACGCATCCAGTTTGGACACCCCAGGCCCAATCGCGCGCACTGTTGATGATGCAGCATTAATGCTGGCAGCAATGGCAGGACACGACGAAAAAGATTCGACAAGTGCGAAAAACGGCTTTAAATGCAACGGCCCATTGGAAGCAATTTTGGGCAACGGCAAAAAACTGCGCGTTGGTGTTATCAAAGAATTTGCAAATGTTGAAATTTCAGACGATATGAAAACATTGTTTGAAAAACGAATCGCAGATTTAAAATCCTTGGGCGCAGAAATAGTAGAAGTTTCTATCCCAAACATTCTGGACGCATTGGCGGCATATTATATAATCGCCCCAGCCGAAGCATCTTCAAACCTGGCACGCTATGACGGTATGCGTTATGGTTTGCGCGTCGAAGGTAATGATATATATGACACATTTGACAAAAGCCGTGCTGCCGGTTTCGGTGACGAAGTAAAGCGCCGTATGATTATCGGCACCGCCGTATTAAGCAGTGAATCATACGATGTATATTTTATGCAGGCAGCACGCGTTCGCCGTCTGATTTCCGACGCTTTTAACGCAGCGTTCAAGAAATGTGATTTAATCGTATGTCCATCCAGCGCTGGAACTGCAATGTCTTTGGCGTCCGATTTAAAACCGCTGGAATATTACGCGCTGGATTTATTTACCGTCGCTATGAATTTGGTCGGCATTCCTGCGTGCAGCGTACCATGTGGCTTGGCACAAAACGGTCTGCCACTGGGGATGCAAGTTATAGGTGCTCGCTTTGACGATATGCGTGTATTGCAATTGGCAAAACATATCGAATCTGCGGCAAACATCGACAACCGCCCAACAACAATTATGGGGAAATAAAAAAACGACCGCAACGGCCGAAAGAAAGGAGATGGTGGCTAGGGACGGAATCGAACCGCCGACACAGGGATTTTCAGTCCCTTGCTCTACCAACTGAGCTACCTAGCCAACGCGGAGTGAATATTAGGATACAAAAAACAAAAAAGCAAGGGAAAAAGAAAAAATGTTTACAATAAAAGGCAAAACATGTGATTGGGAATTGGTAATCGGTTTGGAAACACACATCCAAATATTGTCAAACTCAAAGGTTTTCAGCGGCGCATCTGCGGACTATAACCCCAGCATCAGCCCAAACACCCATGTTTCAATGATTGACGCAGGAATGCCAGGTATGTTGCCTGTACTGAACAAATTCTGTGTTGAACAGGTAATAAAAATGGGATTGGGATTAAATGCCGAAATTTCCCGCACCAGTCGTTTTGCCCGCAAACAATATTTCTATCCTGACCTGCCCCAAGGCTATCAAATTTCACAACCAGCGGACGAAGCGCCAATCGTTGGTCACGGTTGGATTGAAATTATGGGCGATGATGGGAAACCCAAAAAAATATTCATCGAACGTGCACACTTGGAACAAGATGCCGGCAAATTAAAACACGATGTACATCCAACAAAATCCTTTGCAGATTATAATCGTACAGGCGTTGGTCTGCTGGAAATTGTCACATATCTGGACACAAAAAATCCTGAAAACAACTCATATATTACTTCCCCTGACGAAGCCGAAAGATATCTGCGCGAAATTCGTGAAATTGCACGCGCGTTGGGCGTATCGCGCGCAAATATGGAAGAAGGCTCTATGCGCGCAGACGTAAATGTATCAGTTCGTCCAGTTGGCAGTTCTGAATTCAGAACCCGCACAGAAACAAAAAATATGGTTTCGTTTAAATTTATCAAAACTGCTATTGAATATGAAGCGCGTCGTCAAATTGAAATTTATGAAAACGGTGGCACTGTTTCACAAGACACAATGCACTTTAACCAAGGCGAAGGCACAACATCTGTCGCGCGCAGCAAAGAAGACGCACTGGATTATCGCTATTTCCCAGACCCAGATTTATTACCGGTCATAATCAGCGACGAACAAATCGAACGCATTCGCAGCACCATGCCAGAGCTACCATCACAAACACGCGCGCGCTATACGGCGGAATTCGGGCTGTCTGAATATGATGCTGCCAGATTAACAGAAACAACAGATATATCTCGCTGGTTTGACGCAGCGGTTATGGGCAACACAAAACGCGCAAAATCTGTTGCTAACTGGATGATAAGCGAACTGTTTGCGCATCCAGAAAACTATGACATCTTAAATGAAAAAAGCGGCATTGTTGACGGCATGCGAATCATCACGCCATCCGATTTGGCAGAATTGGTAGATATGATTTCCGAAAACGCAGTTAACGGAAAACAGGCCAAAGAAATCTTTATAAAAATGCTGGATGGAGAATCGGGAACGCCACGTGAAATCGCAGATAAATTCGGCATGAAACAAATGACTGACACGGGCGCAATCGAAAAAATAATAGACGATGTAATATCCGCCAATCCATCTCAGGTTGAACAATACAAATCTGGTAAACTTGGGTTACTGGGCTTCTTTGTCGGCAATGTTATGAAGGCAACAGGCGGCACTGCAAATCCTGCAGTTGTAAACGAGATTTTACGCAATAAATTGGCATAAAAAAGGATAAAAAATGACAAAACATTTGACTATTATTGAAAACAATCATATTACCGGTGTTGTATATGGCCTGGTTGAATTGCATGACGAAGTTGAAACAAAAAGAAATTATAACAACACTGTAAAACAAGTAAAACTTGCAAAAGCAAAACACTACTACAACAATACAAGACAAAAATGATTAATGATTTAATTAGAACTCTGCGCGAAATGAGTGCTGTAGAGGCAAACGCAAAAATACATCGTCAAGAAGAACGATATAAAAAACGTTATATTGCGCAACAATATAAACAAGCACAAATAAAACACATACAAAAGCAATACAACAATACAAAACATAAATAAAACTATGAAAAAATTCTTTATCCAAACCTTTGGCTGTCAAATGAATGTATATGATGGTTGGCGTATCGCCGCGATGTTGGAGCACCGCGGAATGCACCGTACAGAAACAGTCAGCGATGCCGACATCATCATATTAAACACATGTGCTGTACGCGCCAAAGCAACGGATAAAGTATTTTCTGCCCTTGGTCGAATTAGACGTGCAAAAAAGCCCTCTGCCCTGTTCGGCATTGTTGGTTGCGTCGCGCGCGAATCGGGCGCAGATGCGTTTCGCAGAATCCCCGATTTAAACTTTGTACTGGGGCCACAGTCTTACCATAAATTACCAGAAATTCTGGATAACCCTGACGCCAAACTATTGAATATTGATTTGGGCGGCCTGGAAAAATTCGACGAATTACCACAGATGGAAAAATCTCCCACCGTTGCATATATCCCAATTCAAGAAGGCTGCAACCATTGTTGTACATATTGTATTGTGCCATATACACGCGGCCGCGAAATATCACGAAAGTTTCAAGACTGTGTTAGCGATACAATACACGCAGCAAACACAGGCGCAATTGAAATATGTTTTCTGGGGCAAAATGTTAACGGTTATAAATATACCGACGAAAAAGGAAAGACATACAGACTGTCTGATTTAATCCGCGAAGCCGCAAAAATCGAATCGGTAAAACGCATCAGATTCACATCCAGTTATCCAACTGAAATGACAGATGATTTAATTGATATGTTCGCGGTCGAGCCTAAATTATTACCATTTTTAAATATGCCAATTCAAAGCGGCTCGCAAGATGTTTTGACGCGCATGAACAGACCTTATTCATTAGAATTATACACAGAAATAATTCGCAAATTACGTGTTGCGCGCCCCGACATACAAATTTCATCAGATTTCATTGTTGGTTTCCCCGGTGAAACAGACGAAGATTTTGAACAAACAATGAACATCGCCCAACAAATCAGATATATAAATTCATATTCTTTTAAATATTCTCCGCGACCACACACAGGCGCCGCATTAATGACAGACCAGATTCCAGAAAACATAAAAGCTGCGCGTCTGGCAGCGCTGGATAATTGCCTGAACGAAATTCAACGCGAATTCAACATCAATTGTATTGATAAAACAATGGAATGTTTACTAGAAGGCGACGACAAAACAGGCCGCCATTTGATTTATCGCACACCATATATGCAACAATGCGTGGTTGAAAAGCCGGACACAAACACACCCGCACCCGTCCTGGCAAACATTTGCATTACTGCTGCAAACAAAGCGTCACTGCGTGGAAAGTTCGCAAAGACATCAGAATAATAACTTTGCGCTGATTGATAATTTATAGTTCCAAATATTCTCGGCGCGCAAAATCGTTGCCGACACATTTCCGCCGACCGAATCCATCAAACTTGTAAAACCAAGATTCGCCGTCGCCGCCATTGTACTGTCGGTATTTACAAACAAATCCAATCCATAATGATATTCCAACCCAGATGCATTATACTTATATTCAAACGCAGTACCAACGCGCCCCATATATTCATAACTTAAATTATTTTCGACATCATAAAACTGTGCAGACACGCCAACAAATGGCGATATTTTCCACGAATCAGAATCATTAAAATCGTATCCTAAATCCACCAACCCATAACCAAATCTGGCACTGGGGCCACTGATTAACTTTCCATCATATAAAACAGAATCTATATCAAAATCCGCAATTGAGGCGCCTATTTTAAACCGCACAAACCAATCGTCCACAACAGAATAATTTCCACCAAAATTTATCCCGTATAATATACCTGAAAATTCATCATAATCTGACGCATATTCCATTTTTGCAACACTGATACCAACAGACAAATTTAAATCTTCCGTCACATTTCCGGCCATAGTCAGCCCCGCCCCATATAAATAAAAATCATCGCTTAAAATTGCAAACGGCTTTGCAACAATTTTATTTTCTGGAACCGTCAAATCTATCATATCCATTTCATTTATGATTTTAAGGGGCACGCGTAAAACATCTGGATTAAAACGCGCTGACTTTGACATAATTTTATTTATCTGATTTGTATCAACTGCAGAATCCAATTCTTCAACCAAAGCGTCATTTTCTGGCAAATTATCTACAAGATTGCTTTTATCTTTGTCTTCTATTATATCTTTATATTCTGTGTTTCGTGTTTGTTCGACATATAATTTTCCATCTTTGATATAGCCGACGCACGAATACATTTTATCACAACCACTTGATTCAAAGCGCACAGACGAATCGCTTATAACATTACCCAAAACGATTTCTGATTCTAATTCCATATCTCCGTTCATAACGAACACGACATTTTCACCAATTTCTATATCCGCCATTTTATTTGCAGGTAATCTGTCGATATTTAATTTTGTATTTTTGAAAATTATTTTATCAGCGCCATTTGCGGCATCTACAACATCCGCCAAAGAAAGCGCGGTATTGCTTTCCACAAACATCGTATAAGGCGCATTAAAATTAATTGGCACAATTTCATCTGCTTCAGAAATCACATGATAAACAAACGCATTTTTACCGACAATAAAATTTGCATTTATTTGACCACTGTTTCTGATTACAACCACACACCCATTACAAATTTCTATGTCTGATTGTATCGTACCGTTGTTTTCAATAATAACAGACCCTGTTATTTTAATAACATCGGGCGCAACCGTACTGTCGTCTGCGATAACAACATCATTTTCGAAGAAACATTCACCCACCCCGAACACATCAGAATTGATATAGTCTGGATTAAAAGGTGTATAATTCACCACTTCTGCGGCCGCCATAAAAATGGGACAAAACAGAAACAATAAAAATGACCTTAACTTCCCTAACATAAACAACAGCATACAAGATATATTTCCTAAATCAACAATATAAAAAAGCCCCGAAAAACTTCGGGACTTTTTTTTATGCTGCCTGTTTATTATTTTTCTAATTTGCCCCAGCCCGCTTTATATCCACCATCACGTTCCAGATAGATATTTGCGCCATTCAATTGTGCCGCGCTAAGCCCTTGAATCATATAAGTATGTTCCAAACGGCCGCTTTCGCCTGCTTCTAAGATTGGCAGCTTCACATTCAAAGCGTGAGAATTATTGCAGCATCTTGCATCGTTATAGCACGAACTGCATTGATACAAACGAACAGTATATTGGACCCCTGGACGCATATCTTTCAAATCAACCATCATTTTCAGACCATTATCTGTTTCACGGAATTTTATATGTCCCATCTTTGATTCACCGCCACGGCTGCTGTGAGTGTACATTTTAGCATACAAATGATTTACATCTGCATCTTCATAAGTTTGGTATACAACGATTGTATCAGATTCAATCATTTCAACAGGTTGTGCATATTGCACTTTGTGCATTGGCTTTTGATGATGTTTTTTTGCTGGACAGCCTGAACAGCCCGCCAATAAAACAACCGCACCCAATACAGAAGCAATCGTCAGTAATTTTTTTGTTAAATTTGTCATTAGTTTTCTCCTTTTTTTGTTGTTGGTACACAATACACTTTACAGTGTTTTTATAAATTTTCCGCAGGTTTGATTTCCTAGGAACACCAAGAAATCCGCCGCACACAACAATTTGAAACCTGTCCTATGCACACAAAAAAACAATTATGATATTTTTATTTTGCAACCATAACAAAAGGAGAGAGATTATGTATGAACTGTTGCAACATTTAATCGCGTTTAAATACGCATGTAAAATAAATCATTGGTCAACAGATGAATATTCAAAACACTTGCTGTACGACCGTCTGACCGAAGACATCGACACATGGGTTGATGAAATTGCCGAAACTTATTTTATGGCAGAAGGCAAAAAAGATTTTTTCAAAAGCGATTTACTAAATCCAAAATTTGTTAATCGCGACCCTGTAAAAGCGTGTGAAAAAATAATTTCATATCTAGAAAAATTGATTAATGACGACGACCTGAACGAAGGGTTAACATCATTACTTGGTGACATAGAGGAAGGATTTTTAAATAAACTTGCACTGGCAAAATTGGTTTAAAAAAACGCCCAATTGGGCGTTTTTTTGATTAGAACATAAATCTGATACCGACATCGCCACCAAAGTTATGGAATCCTGACTGTACATCAATATATGTATAACGAGCCGCCAAATCAACAGCGAAACGTTCCATATCAAATGTGACACCCAAAGTTCCCATACCTGCAAATCTGGTCTTGCTTTCGCTGTGACGTGGAACCAAATCGCCTTCACGTTTAATATCGGCAAACGCCATACCAACACCCATACCTGCGAATGGACGAACCATTTTATATGGACCAAATTCCATATAACTGTTCCACAACACAGTTTGCATCTTTGCTTCTACATCAATACCACCTGCTGCACCAAAGTTTTCTTGGTCAGATGTTTTGCCATAATAAGTCCATTCCAATTCAGAACGCACTGTATCACAAACTTCTAAACCCAAAGCTGCACGACCCTGGAAAATATAATCTGTAATAGATTCTTTGTTCCCATCATATTTATAGTTCAAGTTTGTATAGCTTAAACCGCCACGCAGACCAACATAAGGGTCCATACCCCACATTTGCCAAGAACTGCCCTGGTCTGGATGATTGATACCAGCAAACGCAGGACACGCCATCAACACAGCCAATGTTGAAATTGCTATTTTTTTCATTTTCTCTCCTTTTTAGTTTTTTTTTAGTTTCAAAGTCTCATGTCAACAATTTGATTCTATCAAGCTTATTTTATTTTTTACATAGGTATGATTCCCTTTAAAAACGGCAACACCTGATAAAAACTTGCATTTATAAAATTAAATATTATAATACCCACTGTCTGTTTCGGATGCGTAGCTCAGTTGGTAGAGCAACTGACTCTTAATCAGTGGGTCCAGGGTTCGAGTCCCTGCGCGTCCACCAAAATTAAACGGTCTTTTTATGACCGTTTTTTTTTATTTGCACACACAATCTCTGAAATGTAATTTTGTCTTTTTTATTGCTGCAATATCCTTGGTGCCTGCCAAAGTCATAACGCGACGCAAGTCTTTTTTCAGATAATCGAACACAGAAACCACCCCACGCCATCCGCCCAGCGCAAGCCCATATATCACAGGCCGCCCAATTGCAACAACATCGGCACCACTGGCAATCGCTTTGAATATGTGCGTACCACGACGAATACCGCTGTCAAATATAATTGGCACACGTTTATCTACGCGCTTTGCAACATCGGACAAAACCTCTATTGATGCGGGCGCACCATCCAACTGACGTCCACCATGATTAGAAACCCAGATTGCATCTGCCCCAGCGGCGATTGCAATTTCCGCATCATCTGGGTGCTGAATACCTTTAACGATCACAGGCAATTTTGTCATTTGTTTTACACGCAAAACATCAAACGGCGTTAATTTGTTTTGAGATGCCGCAAAGATACTGCTGATACCCTGCCCTTTTGTTTTTATAGTTTTTTTTGCAACATTTGGTAATTCCAATGGAAATTTAAAACCATTTTTTGCATCCCGAATTCGATTTCCCCCAACAGGCGCATCCACAGTTAATATTATTGCCTTATAACCTAAATCTTCTGCTTGTTTAATTATCTGTCTATTAAAGTCATCATCCTTGCTCAAGTACAATTGAAACCACTGTGGCGCCCCTTTACCTGCAGCGGCGATTTCCGCCAATGTAGAACTGGCATAATTACTGACGCTCATTATTGTTCCGCTGACCGCAGCACCACGTGCACTGCCGGCCTCGGCAGAAACATGCGCCAATCCATGCGCAGCCGCAGGTGCCGCAATAACAGGCAAAGAAATATTTATGCCTAATATACTGGTACTGATATCAGGATCAACAACCCCGGTCAAAACACGCGGATAAATATCAACGCAATCAAACGCATCAATATTTCGCGCCATTGTTTTTTCTGTTTCTGCGCCACCGTATATATAGTCAAAACCACCACTTGGGATCACTAATTCTGCCTGTTTTTCTAAATCATCGATATCATAAATAGTTATTTCTGTATCTGACATTGGCGCTTTATATTTATAGTTTGGTGCGATATAGCGATTAAAGTGCATAACTAACCAAATCACCAAAAGCACAACCAAAAAAACACACATTACAAAAATAATCTTTTTCATAGTAAAGCTCCTTTTAATCAGAATTTAACACAACCACAAAAAAGATTTGATACGACAGTTTTCACAAAAAAGACCGCGTTCGCGGTCTATTATTTTTTCAAATATGTTGACGGATTATAAGCCTTGGTACCTTTTCTTATTTCAAAATGCAGTTGAGGCTTATCAACCTTGCCCGTTTCGCCAACAACGCCAATCTTTTGACCAACCGTCACACGCGAGCCACGTTTAACGACCATAGAATCCATATGGGCATACACAGTCATCCAACCACCTGCGTGTTGAACAATCACTAAATTCCCCATTCCCTTTACTTCATTGCCGGCATACGCCACAACACCATTTTCTGCGGCTTTGACAGCCGTACCACGCGCCGCACCAATATTAATACCATCATTAAACAAACCATTTGACTTCGAACCATACGCAGACAGTATTTTTCCCCGAACTGGCCAACTGAACATAGACGAAGAACGCGCACTGATTGTCGGCAACTTCTTTGACGGATCAGACGAAATCTTTTTAGCAGGCACAGCCACAGTCTTTTTTTCTTCTGTTTTATTTTTTTGTGCTTTATCTTCAACCGTTTTATCTGTTTTTGCTGTGGCGCCAGACTTTTTTACCCCCGCCGATGCAACACCTGTATCTTTTTTCGCAGCCGCCACCGGCACATCTGTTAAATCAGGCACACGCAACTTTTGCCCAGGGCTTAAAACAAAAGGCACCTTTAAATTATTCATAACAGCCAAATCATTAACAGGGACTGCATATTTTCTAGACAAAGAATACAAAGTGTCGCCAGACACAACTGTTATCTCTTTTACATCCACACGCACAGGCGATTTTGTTGCCACAGCGGTCGGTTTATTAACAACCAAGACATCATCTGAAACCGATTCTTTTTCTGTTTGTTTTTGCGCAACCAATTTCAACTTTTGACCAACAGACAGCTGATACGGCACGCTTAACCCATTAGCCTGTGCCAACGCATCAACAGACATATTATGTTTTTTTGCCAAACCATATAATGTGTCCCCACGCGCAACGATTATTTCATCTGGGCTTGACGAAACAGTGTCTGTTCCACCGTACATTGGCACCTGCAAATAATCATCAGCAGTTGTATTTTCTACAGCAATATCCTGACCATATAATGCAACCGATTCGTTTTGCGACGGCATTGTATAATCATCAACGCTGGCATAAACAACATAATCATCATCAGACACAGTACCATAAAGTTCAGGCGACGCATAAACCCCATAGTCACTGGCAGCAGAATTATAAATTTCAGGATTTGTGTTTGGATCTGCCAACAACGCTGGATATCTGGCAGAAATAAAGTCACCAACTGTATCAGGGAACGACACAACTTTTGGTTGCAAATCACACGCAGATTGCGTCAATAAAACCCCACAAAAAATGCAAATGATTTTTTTCACAGACCAATTATATCATAAAATTAGTCACGACGCATAAACAAAATGCTGGATTCGAATAATAACCACATTGGCAGCGCCAATAAAATTTGTGAAACGACATCTGGTGGTGTTAATACAGCTGCCGCAATCACTATAAAAACAATTGCATATCGTCTGGACTTTACAACCACGCTTCTTTGTAAAACACCTATTTTGTTTAACAAAACCATTACCAATGGCAATTGAAATGCCACACCAAACATTTTCAGCAATCCAATTGCGAATCGCAAATAATCGCGTGCAGCAGGCAACAAAACATTTGGCACATTTGCTGACATATTTAAATCTATGAAAAATTTGAACGCAATCGGGAACAAAAAATAAAACGCAAACGCCGCCCCCAGCAAAAACAATATCGGTGACAACACAAGTATCGGCCATATAAAACCACGTTCTTGCTTCTTTAATCCTGGCGCAACAAATGCCCATATATGCCAAAGCACTGCGGGCAAAACAACCAACAAACCAACCATCGCAGCCAACGACAAACGAATCATTAACCCATCTGTTAAACCCGTATACAGCAATGCACCATCAGGCCATATGTTAATCAATGGCGCTGTCAAAAAAGTCTGAACAAACGGAGAAACATACCACCCTGATATAAAAGCACACAAAAAAATTAATGCACACCATAATATACGACGACGCAATTCCGAAAAGTGCTGCATCAGTGTCATTTTTTTCATTTCACAGTCCTTTTCTTTTTTGCTTTCATCGTTTTTTTCTGTGGCTTTTTCAATACAGTTGAAAATTCATCCAACACATCATCTGTTGTTGTTTTAATTAAATCATCAATTGGTTTTTCTAAATCAATTTGTTGCTTTATATTTTCAGACGCATCAGTAATTTTCCAAACAATACTTCTGATTGCTTTGACGACCTTGGCTAAAAATCTGGCAACATCGGGCCACATCCGTGATGGAATAACCAACACCGCCACCAAAATTATAACAAAAAGTTCTGCCCAACTAATTCCAAACATTTTTAATCGTAAAAATCATCGCCACCACTGGTGCTGACTGTTTTATGTCGGCTAATCTGAAAGAAATCCTTACCGAACTTTGTTTTTTCTTTCAGTCCTTTAAAAGAAACATCTGTTGTTGCGCCGGTTGCATCAACCACAGTCCAAGAATTTAATTTAATTGGCTTTTTATCAAAAACGACACTCATACTTCCTAAACCTTCTTGACCGCGCAAATTCAATTTCAACGCAAATGAATTTTTATAATCTGTCGTTTCCACCACATTTATATCCGCGTTTTGCAGGTCTATATTTTTTCTTATCAATATACCTGCAGGTGTACTGGACAACGGCACAGTCGTAATTTGATCCAGCGATTTATCAAAAAAATACAAATCCTGACCATCAGAAATCAATTGAATTGGCATATTATCATAATCCAATCTGACGCGTCCTGGACGCAACATAGAAAAAGTACCTTTTTCTTGTTTGCCATTTGCAGTCTGCACAAAATCACCCGACAGTCCGGTAATTGAATTCAGATATTTTTCTGCGCTTTTTACCAACCCAGAATCAACCCCCGCAAATGCAGACACAGAAAAAAATACAGAAGCCCAAAAGGCAAATAATTTTTTCATCAATTCATCTCTCCCTTAAACAATTCCAATATACGCGCACGCACATTTTCCATATTATCACGCACAATCGCACCGGCCGCCCTTTCATGACCGCCACCACCCAATTCCACAGCAATTTTATCAATAGGCTTACTGCGACTGCGTATAGATATGCCAATCTGTTGTGGCTTTTGTTCTTTTAGCAAAACTATATAATCCACACCCTGAATTTGTCCCAACAAATTTAGAACTGTTTCACCACGCCCATCCAAATATTTATAGTCCTTTTTAGAAACAGTTGCCAACGCCAAACGCCCATGGTAAAAGAATTCAGCATTTGCTGCGGTTCGTGCCTCCAACTGCACAGCTTTGCGCTGTTTGTTATTCATTAATTCTATTAAGCTGCGAATATTAACACCGCCATCTACCAAATCAGCCATTATACGAAGCGCATTACCATCGCGCACAAATTTGAAATTACCCGTGTCTGTCAAAATAGCCAACGCCAACAAATCCGCCGTACAGGAATCCATATGCAAATTCCCTTCACGCATAATCTGATATATAATAACAGCAGTCGCAGCCGCCTTTTCATCGTTCAAACAAAGATTCCCAATCAGGTTATCGTTTATATGATGATCTATTTCAACAATAAATTTTGCTGAATCCAAAATAGGACGCGCCCCGCCAATATGTACAGGATTGCCATAATCCACAACAATCGCCAAGTCGAACGGCTGGGTCATATCAACGCGTTCAAAGTATTTAATTCTGGTGCGCAACGGAACATTATCAAGACTGTCTGAAATATTTCCATCATAGACACATACTGGACTTGTCCCAAAATTTTTTTCAATCAATCGCGCCAATGCCAAAACACTACACAACGAATCGCCATCGGGGTTTTTATGCCCCATAACAGCGATTGACTTTGCGTTCTTTACGCGTTCTAAAAATTCTTTTATTTTTTCTTTCATGTTTCTTTTTTATTACAACGCAATATCTTCCAAAACAAACTGAACAGATGTGCGCCCGTTATATTCGTTCTCTTTCAATTTACCTAACATCATCATTTTAGTATTTGTATTCGCTTCGTCTAGTAAAAAATCACCAACCGGCGTACCAACCAGATTAAATCCAACAAACGACAACTGTGTTCCATTGCTGGTTGAAACGCTGCCGCGCAAATGTGCGCCATTTCCCATAACCGACGCATACCTTAACACAGTCCCAGTCAAAACCAAAACAGGCTCTTGATTTCCCTGTCCAAAAGGTTCCATTGCCGACATCTTTTTCACCAAGCGCATATTTGCGCCACCTGCATCCATTTGTGCATCGACAAAAACTTCTGGTGCAGGGATTTGACCATTCAGCTGATTAATGACGGCCTTCTCTAAAAACTCACAAAACGCAGCCTCTTTTTCTTCGCTTAATGAAAAACCTGCTGCTGCTGCATGACCGCCACCTTCGCTGACGATTCCTGCTGCCAATGCATCGTGAATAATTTTACCTAAATCAACACCATTTATCGATCGCCCAGAACCATTAATCTGACCATCTGCTTTTGTAGCAACACAAGACGGCAAATTAAATTTATCTTTCAATCGGCCTGCAATAATTCCCATAACACCGCCGTGCCAATTATCGCCACAAACAAACAAACTGCACTTGCCTGACTTGCAACAATTTTCAGCCATTTCAGTTGCACGCAACATAATTGCATTTTGAATATCAATTCGTTCCTGATTCATTTGATGCAATTTATTTGCTAAATCATTCGCAATCAAAGGATTATCTGTCAGCAACAATTCCAACGACGGCGCAGCAGAATCCAATCTGCCGGCGGCATTTAATCGTGGCCCCAGCGCAAATCCAGCGGCATAAACAGACGGTTTTTTTATGCCTGCCAAATCCATCAATACGCGCAATCCTAAATTTTGTTGCAACCCCAAAACCTTTAACCCGGTTGCAACAAATGCACGATTTAATCCAATCAAAGGCATTGTATCGCAAATAGTTCCCAGCGCGACAAAATCAGTATAATTCATCAAATTTTGTGAATTTAATTTTGCTGATAATTCGGGCATCAAATTACGTGACTTCAATTCGCGATTAACCGCAACCAATGTCAAAAAAGCAACACCAACACCCGCCAAGTAAGACAAACCAGATTCATCATCTTCGCGCTTTGGATCAACTACCGCATCTGCGTACGGCAAAACAGCGTCAGGCGAATGATGATCCGTCACAACAACCCCCAACCCCAGTTGTTTCGCATAATCAACTTCCTTGTTTCCGCTTATTCCACAATCAACAGTCACCAATAACTTTGCGCCACTTTCCGCAATATCTTTTATTGCATCATTATTCAGACCATACCCTTCGCCTTCACGCGTTGGCAAATGCCATACAACATCCACGCCCAAACCGCGTAAATATTTTACAAACACCGCAGTCGATGTAATTCCATCGACATCATAGTCACCATATATTGCAATTTTTTGATTATTTTCAACAGCGTCTGCGATTATTTGCGCAGCCTTTTCCATATCTTTTAAAACATATGGGTCAGGCATATATTCTTTGATGCTTGGATTTAAAAACAGTTTCATTTCTTCTTCTGTTTTTATTCCGCGCCCCAACAATATATTTTTTAACAAATCGTCTGTATCACTAAACCCATCGTACGCCGCCACCCACGCTTTTCCAAGCATGGATTTTTCCACTATTCTTTTCACGCTCTACTCTTTTTTCTTATTATCAAGCGTATTATAACCGAAAATTATTCAAATAGCAATGGCAGGATACTATCCAATATTTTACCAGTTGTCGGCACAGCGTTCCACGCAGCTGTACGCCATCCCCATGACTCTTTTGTTCCCTGGGGCTCATCTAAAACAACCAAAATTGTATACTGTGGCGCATTTGCCGGGAACACACCAACAAACGCAGTCACATTACGTTTATTATCAATTTTACCATTCGTATATTTTTCAGCAGTCGATGTTTTCCCACCAATTTGAATACCTGCGACACGCGCTCTTTTACCACTTGTTTCTTCTGCAACGCGCAACATAATTGGGCGCAACTTTGCGGATATTTCATCCGCCAAAACGCGTTCACCGTGAACGACGCCAACACTTCGTTTTTGCAATGTCGGATAAATATAAATTCCGCCATTAGCAACAGCGTTTACACCCAACAACAAATGCATTGGGGTCACAGCATACCCTTGACCAAACGCGACAGTCGCGCGTTCCACCGGCCCCCATTTTCGTTGTGGCAAAGAATTCTCTGTACGGCCAAATTCAAGGTTCAGCGCCTTGTCCATATGCAATCTTTCAAAGAATTCTTTTTGCGCGCCATCTGGCAATTCAAGTGCAATTTGGGCGCTGCCAACATTACAAGAATGCATCATAATTTCTTCTAAATTCAAACTGGGGCGTGGTGGCTTAAAACTGCGAATGTCTGTAATTTTTTTTGCAACTCTGCCGTGTTTGTCATATATAGGAAACGGTTTTGCGACATAATATTCTTTATCTTCACTGATGCCATTTTCCAACGCCAACGCAGTATTAAATATTTTAAAAATCGACCCCAGTTCATAAACACTGCGCATAGGCTTAAACAAACGATGTGACACAGGGTCTGCACGCAGGTTTTCTGGGTCAAAATCCGGCAAAGATACCATAGCGATAATTTCACCTGTTCGTGAATTCATCAGCATACCCATTGCCGCCTTGGTCTGATATTTTTGCATTGCAAAAGACAACTGTTCATAAAAAACAGACTGGATACGAGAATCCAAAGACAGCTGTAATGCATCTTTGTTTTCTGTCAAATAATCATTATATACGCGTTCTGCGCCCTCTAACCCGCGTCCATCTTCGCCAACAAAGCCGACAGCATGAGAGAACAATCTGCGCTTTGGATATTTTCTGGTCTGAACTTTTTCAATTTCCAAACCCTCCAGCTTTGCATTTTGAATTATTTCGCGTTGTGCATCACTGGCATATTTTTTCAATCGAATGAATCTTTTTGACGAATTAACCAATTCAATTGCATCAGCCAAAGAATATTCATAAGGCAACGCCTGATGAATAGTTTGCGCAACAGCCTCTCGGTCTTTTTCGCGCACAGCCTTATTACGCAAAATAATATGACCGGACGCAACATTTTTCGCCAAAATATCACCATTTCTGTCGACGATATCGGCACGATGCACCAACCATTCGTTATCCGCCCCCGCTAATCGCGCCCTGTTTGGCCCCATAATTCCCAGTTGCAATGTACGACCTGCAAACAACACAAAAGCAATCAAAAACACCGTATACAGCGTCTTTAGCCGACCGCGCGTCATTGTATCTGCGCGCGCGCCTGTAAACCCATGTTTAAAAATATCTTTGCCGACTTCGAACATTACTTTATTTCTTTTTCTTTTAAATCATTAATTGCGATTGATTTATTAAAACTTATCACTTCTGTTTTTGGCGCAATTGTCGTCACCATACTGCGCAAAATTTCAGGTCGAACAAACGATGCAAAACTAGCCTGGGCAACAGCGACTTTTTGTTGGGTCTGTACAATATCACGACGAACACGATTTATTTGTCTGTTTTGAGTACGAAAAGACACCTGCAACACAACAGTCAACAGCAACACAATCCCCAGGGCCCACGCACCTATTTGAAACATTTTTTCATCATCGTTCATAAAAATCCCCCCACAACCACAAATTATGTATCTATTTTATCATAAATTACGAAAAAAACGAATCATAGAATTCACGCCATTTAATCGCCCTGCCCCCAGATTCAAATTCAGCGAATTAAATTCAGATTCAATATCTATTTTTTTTATTTCATCCGACGTCTTGGAATCCAACATAGCAATAAATATCGCAACAATTCCGCGCACAATCGCAGAATCCGCACGTCCATAAAACCGATTCCCTGCGCGACAAATTTCAACAAAAGACGAACAACCCACAATCTCAGAACATATCGCATTATCTGGGACAGCGGCTAACCCCTTTCCTAAATCCATAACGACTTCTAACTTTAACGCATCATCATCAATTGCGGTCAGAATATTTTTTATATCACCATAGTTCATGTTTACCACCCTTGATTTGTCAAATCCAGTTCCAAACGCGCCGCATCTGACATACGCGACAAATCCCATGGTGGGTCCCAAACTAAATCGACCTGCACAGGCATATCGCCAACAACACCCTTAACCGATTCGCGAACCTGTCCCAACAACTCTTCCATCATCGGACATGTTGGACTGGTAAAAGTCATTTTTATTACGACCTCTTCGTTTCTGATATCAATATCATAAATCAAACCCATATCCCAAATATTCACAGGAATTTCTGGGTCATAGATTTTCTTTAACGCGTCAATAATATCTTGCTTTGTAAAACTCATTTTATAATTTCTTTTATATACCCAATAACCGTTTTAACTTCATCCTTTGAGTTATACGCCCCAACAGAAATCCTTATGCTGCCTGGCACACCCATAATCTGATGAATCCAGCTGGCACACATCTTTCCGACACGCACACATACACCGCGCGTACCAATCAGCGCGCCAAAATCCAACGCATGCATACCATCAACAACAAATGTTAACAACGCAGAATCACGGCCAGACAAAATCTTAATTTTTTCAATTTTGGATAATTCGTCATACATAAATTTTATCAAGTTTAAATCAGGTCTATTTTTCTTGATATCCGCAATTGCATTTTTCAACCCAGCAATCTGTGTTAATGGCAAAGTACCGGCCTCAAAAACATCTGGCGCAGAATTGTAAATAATATCACCACCTACAATTTTATTAACCATACCACCGCCAAAAAAAACGGGCTTATAATTATCCGGATTTTTTATATACATAACACCAACACCGGTATCGGCACCAATTTTATGTCCAGAAAAACACAGAAAATCACACCCCCATTTTTCAACATCAATTTCGCTGTGTACGACAAATTGCGCTGCATCCACCACTGTTATAACATTTGGATTTTTCAGTTTCGCGCAACCAACAATCGCTGCAACATCTTGGGGCATACCAATAACATTCGACATTGCTGTTATAACGACAACATCAGCATACGGAATATTTTTCGAATCGATATTATAATTATCATCCAATGGGCATAAAACTATACGTGCACCAGTCTGAACAAAAGGCAAGCGTGCACTGTGATGATCTAAATCAGACACCGCAACTGTTTTGCCTGCATCCAAATTTAACATTCTGGCAATCATATTCATAGCTGCTGTTGTACCAGATGTAAAAACGATATTATTTTTTTTCGCGCCTATAAAATCAGCCACACATTCACGCACCCCATCAACCATCACATCAACAGCCCCTGCACGCGCACAAACCCCACGCCCAGCATTTGCATATTTGTTCTGCAAAAAGTCAACTTCTGCCTCTATCACAGTCCCTGGTTTAGGATAACTTGCAGCCGCATCTAAGTATATGATTTTATTCATTTATGTTTTCTCTTGCATTTTGTGCTGATTATAATACACTTTGCCCGAATATCAATAGAAAGAAGGAGAAAAAGATGGCAATAAAACACGCAAACGATGCAACATTCGACAGCTTTATTGGCAACGGTATCACATTGGTTGATTTCTGGGCATCTTGGTGTGGTCCATGCAGAATGTTTGGCCCTATTTTTGAATCTGCATCTGAAAAAGCGTCAGACACAACATTTGTAAAATTTGAAATAGATGAATCCAACCGCCGCACACCTGCAAAGTACGGCATCCGCAGCATTCCCAGCGTACTGGCATTTAAAAATGGTGAATTAGTCGAAGCGCGCACAGGTCTGATGGACGAAGACACAGTACTGGATTGGATAAAAGAATTAAAAGGGGCATAATAATGGCCAAGAAGAATTATAAAAACATTGAATTGCCGGAAAAATACAAACCAAAACTTTCAGAACCTTATATGTGCCCTGAACAGTTGGCGTATTTTTACAACATTTTAACAGCACAAAAAGAAGAATTAATAAGCGAACGCGATTCTGTTTTAAACGCGGTCCGAATGGCTGAAAAAACCGAAAACGCCGGCGTTGGTGACGAATCAGATAATGCAACATATAACCAAGACATCACTATGGATTTGCGTATATCTGACCGAAACAATAAATTATTGCAAAAAATAAACGCCGCGCTGGACAGAATTGAAAATGGCACTTTTGGGTACAGCATATTATCTGGCGATGAAATTGGCATCAAACGCATGATGGCCCGTCCATTAGCTACACTGACTATTGAAGAGCAAGAAGAACGCGAAAAACACGAAATATAATCGGTGATTGTGTTCTGAAAAAACCGGCAAATGCCGGTTTTTTTCTTATTTCTTTTTAACGACTTTTTTTGTCTTTTTTGCAACAGGCTTTTTTCCCTGTTCTTTTTTTTCTGGCTTTTTCGTATCTTTAATTTCTTTTTTAAAGACATTCAAACCATCAGCCAAATTCTTCATCATGCCTGGGATTTTATTTGAACCAAACAAAATAACAACCAAGACGACAACAACTAAGATTTCAGCCCATCCAAAACGTCCAAACATTTTCATTTCCTCTTTTTACATTATTTTGTCACATAACAATCCAATCCATCAGCTTTGGCATTACGGCAAAATCCGTTTGCATCACCTGACGAATTAAATCCAACACGCAATCTGTATGTAGTTGTACCATTTTTCAACTGCGCCGCCAAAATAACAAATTGTTTACCACTAAACAAACCGGCGTGAGAAGACGCCAACTTGCGTTGCGCACTTTCTGCCAATGCACGCGTGCTATATGAACCAAATTGAACATACCAACTGAATACAGATGTAACAGCTTTCTTTTTAGCGACTGGTTTTGGTTGCGTCTTTACCACAGGTTTAGACACAGGCTTTGCCGCAGGTTTTGCAACAGGAGTGGGTTCTGCAACATTGGCTGGTTCAAACTTAACTTCTTTTCTGTCTTCTATTACGCGTACAGGCGCCGATTGTACCACAGGCTCGGATTGCACAGCCAGTTTTGGTTGTGCAGCCGGCGCAGTCTGTTGAACAGGCTGAACAACAGGTTGCTGTACAGGCGCAGCCGGTTTTACAGGCGGCATAACATTCATATCGATCGGCTTTCCCTGTTCATCTACCATCATAACAGGCGCATCTAAATCAATTTCCACAGACGAAGAAGATTCTGTTCCAATTGCGCGAATAATCACATACGACGCCAACACAATAACCGCCAAACCGACCGTCAACAACAGCCATGGTTTTTTAGGTCTTGGCGCAGCCAACGCCGGTGCCTCTGGCAAAGAATCCATAGATTCTGCATCATCTAAGTCAAGTAAATCCAAGCTGTTATCTTCGTTCATAACGTAATCCCCCCTGTAAAATTATACATGTATTATATCATAAAAAAGCCCAACCGCCAAACAGATATAATCAAAAAATTATTTTGGCATCTGCCCAAAGTTAGGAGGCACAATCAACTTATGATTTTCTTCTACAATTGGTTCTACTTCGCATTTTTTTGCACAACCTGCAACAACCATCGGTGTCAAGACCAGCGCAATCAAGATCAAAACTTTCTTCATATTATCCTTCCTTTCATTTAATTTTTTGGGGCAGTTCCCTGCCCCAGATTTATTACAATGGCATTTTAATTGCATCTTGCATCATTTGAACAAATTCTGCCAATGGAATTGTTTCCTGTTTTTGTTCACCCAGTCTGCGCAATGTCACAGTTTTATCAGCCATTTCTTTTTCGCCAACAACTGCAACGATTGGTGTTTTTGCCAGCGACAATTCACGGATTTTATAGTTCACTTTTTCATCACGCAAATCTGCACGTGTATTTACACCGGCACCACGTAGTGCGGCCACAACTTCGTTTGCATAATCCGCATGCTTTTCAGAAATAGGTGTGACAACAACCGGTTCTGGCGACAACCACAGTGGCAAATGCCCCCCCGTTGATTCCAACAGCACGCCCATAAAGCGTTCGATAGACCCTAACAAAGCACGATGCAACATAATTGGGCGATGTTTTTCACCATCTTCACCAACATAAGACAAATCGAATCGTTCTGGCAAATTCATGTCCAATTGCACGGTCCCACACTGCCATACGCGCCCCATTGAATCTTTCAAATAATTATCAATCTTTGGGCCATAAAATGCTGCATCGCCTTCGGCAATCTCGTACTCAATTCCATTTGCATCCAGCGCATGTTTCAATGCCCCTTCTGCCTTGTCCCAAATTTCGTCAGAACCTATACGAAATTCAGAATCCTTGCGCGTTGCCAACTTCATTGAAATATTATCAAAGCCGAACTTTGAATAAATATCTTTGATAAACTTTAAAATCTTTACAACTTCTGATTCCAACTGTTCTTCTGTACAGAATATATGCGCATCATCCTGCGTAAACTCGCGCACACGCATCAGCCCGGACAAACCACCCGCTGCTTCATAACGATAAACCTTACCGAATTCCGCAACATACATAGGCAAATCTTTATAAGACTTGATACCATGACCAAACACCAACATACCGCCCGGACAAGACATAGGCTTTATACAAAATGTTTTACCATCTTGGGTTTTCCCAGAATAATTATGCTCACCATATTTTGCCCAATGACCACTGCGCTCCCATAAACATCTGTCCATAACCGCAGGCGTACAAATTTCCATATAGCCAGCATTTTCCTGGCGTGCACGCAAGTATTCTATCAATTTGCGATAAATTTTATATCCCTTGTCATGCCAGAAAACAGACCCCGGCGCATAATCAGGTTCAAAGTGGAACAAATCCATATCGCGCCCCAGTTTTCTATTATCGCGCGCAGCAGCCTCTTCTTGCATTTTCAGGAACGCGTCCAATTCTTCTTTGCTGGCAAACGCATCAACATATATGCGTTGCAGCATTTTATTTTTTGCATTTCCTTTCCAGTATGCACCGGCCACACTGCGGATTTTGAACGCATCCCTTGGCAAGTCTTTGGAACTTTCCACATGCGGACCACGACACAAATCAACAAAATCACGGAAAGCATAAACAGACAACGCTTCGCCTGCGGCATCATATTCATTTAACCATTCCATTTTGTATGGCTGATTTGCGAATATTTCTTTGGCTTCATCAACAGAAACATTGCGTTGTTCAAAGCGACCGTTTGATTTAATTAAATCGCGCATTTCCTTTTCGATTTTTGCAAAATCTTCTTCGGAAAAGCGATATTCTGTATCAAAGTCATAATAGAAACCATTTTCGATTGCTGGCCCCCCTGCGAATTTAACATCAGGGTGCAATTTTTTAACAGCCGCCGCCATAACGTGTGCCAACGAATGACGAATTATTTCAATATCATAAGACATAATAAAATACCTTTACTTTTTATTTATTTTTTTAACTGATTTATTATAGAAATTTGTGCGGACCACCGCAATAGAAATTACACCCCCAAAGGGGTTGTAGTAGTTGTAGTAAAGATAATTTTAAACAAATTCATGATTTATATAGTATTACCACATGAGATAAAAGTCAACAAAAACCCGCCATACGGCGGATTTCTTGTCATTTATCAAAAATACAACCAAACAAAACAGCAAAAAAGAAACACACACTGCCGCCAATTACGAATAAATGCCATACCGCGTGTGAAAACTTCATCCTGCGCCACAGATAAAATATTACACCGATTGTATACGCCAGCCCACCGGCTAAGATAAACCACAGACCACGAACTGGAATATTACGAATCATTGCCGGCAAAATAAATAACAGCGTCCACCCCATCGCAACATATAATGCCACCATCCATTTTGGCTGTTGTTTTGGATTGCGAATTTTCATATAAGAACCAAACAATACAATTCCCCACAAAATCGCAAACACAGTCCAGCCAATAAAACCACGCAGATTTACTAACAAAAACGGCGTATAGGTTCCTGCAATCAGGGCATAAATTGCGACGCTGTCCCAAACTTCAAAGAAACACTCGTGCTTTTTACCGATTGTTGCATGACACATTGTTGAACCAAAATACAAAGTTATCATCGTCACGCCAAAAATCGCACACGAAACGATTGCCCATGGGTCACCTTTCAGCCCCGCAAACACAACCAATAATGTTAACGCTGCGACCGCCAACCCGATACCAATACCCTGTGTTAAAATATTAACCGATTCTTCTGCTTTGGTACTTGGCTTTTCCCAACGGAACAACCCTGTTGCACGCAAAACCTTTAACAACTTTGAACCATGCTCGTCTTTTTTTACGGCCTTGATTCTGGCTCTTTTTTCCTTGGTCATTTTATCGCTCCCTCGATTCGTTTAATTACGCGTTCACCACCCATAACAGTCATTATTGAATACAAGTCTGGGGTATTTGTACGGCCAGATAACGCAACACGCAGATTCATTGCAACATCGCCATTTTTAACACCACATTTTTCTGCAACCGCTACAATTTTAGCCCACCAAGTGTCTTTATCATCCGATTCGTTATATGTTACCAAAAATTCATGCAACACGTCCCTATTAAATTCATATTCTGTATTTGGAACAAACAATTCATCCCAGAAGAACGCAACATTTTCCAATGTCTGGGACCAAGTAATAAAGTCTTTACGCACACGCTTTGGATTATCGCGTTCGATACCCAACACGCCTGTCAGATATTGAACATCCGCCACCTGCATTTTGTTGACATCCGTTCCATATTCATTTGCCCATGCGACCACACGTGCAACCAATTCTGGCACCGGCAACGAACCAATAAATTCTTTCGCCCACCATTCCAGTTTATCAGTATTAAACAACGCACTGCTTGTTGGAATTTTTTTTACTCTTAATGGATAATTCCAAATAGTTGTATCTGGCTTTTTATTTTTTTCTTCTTCAAAACCAGACGCAACAATATTGTACAGGTAATTCAATACGGCTTCTATTGGCCAACCAGCTGTCAAATAATGCATTGTATTTGCTTCTGGGTCTGTACGTTTGGACAGTTTGCGCGAATTACCAGTTTGTTCATCCAGTTTGTTAATTGTTGCAACATGGATATATTCTGGATTTTGCCATCCCATCATACGGAATAATTGCAAATGTAAATTTAATGAAGACAACCACTCTTCACCACGTTGTACCAATGTCGTATGCATAAAATGGTCATCACACAAATGTGCAAAATGATATGTTGGCAACCCATCATTTGATTTAATCAAAACAATATCTTCTTCGTTTTCTGGGAACGCCAAACGTCCACGAACCTTATCATTATAAAATATTTTATTTTCTTTATTGCCCATTGAATACAAACGAATCGATGGCACTTCACCATTATCTAAATGTGCGATAATATCTTCTTCGGTCAAATCCCTATCACGTGCAAATTCGCCATAGATACCTGTTGCAAAACCTGCTGCCTTTTGATTTTCGCGAATTTTTTCCATATCTTCTGCTGACAAGAAACAAGGATACGCCAATCCACGCGCCAACAAGTCTGCCACCACAGAATGATAAATATCTTTGCGTTGCGATTGATAATAAGAACCATATTCGCCACCATATGTCGGGCCTTCGTCTGGTTGCAACCCGAACGCATCTGCACATTTTAAAATAACATCAACTGCGCCCTGCACTTCACGTTTTGTATCAGTATCTTCAATACGCAACATAAAAACACCATCTGATTGTTGTGCTAATTTTTTTGCAATCATCATTTGATACAATGTACCCAAATGCATAAAACCAGTCGGGCTTGGTGCAACACGCGTCACCATTGCACCTTCTGGCAAATTGCGTGCTGGGAATTTTGCTTCTAATTCATCCAATGTATATTTTGGTGCGCCGCCCAAAACGCGTACGATTAAATCTTTTGACAAACCATTTCTCATTTTACTTTTTCCTTTTCCCACTCTGCTTTTAACTTTGAATACATGATAACATCACATGGCGCACCGCGCACAATATACGATTGACGCAAAACGCCTTCTTTCTTATACCCTGCCCGAACAGCAACCGCCTGTGATTTCAAATTATTTACATCTACCCTGATTTGAACACGGTTCATCCCACATTTACCAAACGCAAAATCTTCTATAAATTTTATACCGCGTGTGACATATCCGTGACCACCAAAGTTTGGCGCCAACCAATATCCAATCTCTGCTGTTTTAAATCTTTCATCAAAACCAACAAAACCATGACCACCAACAACTTTTCCCCCAACTTGAATCAAATATGAGGGCTCGTTCAATGGCTCTATGGTTTTCAGATAATTATATGCATCTTCTGGTTTGGAATAATAATCCGCCCACTCTAACCATTGTGATAAAAAATCCCTATTTTTTGTCACAACATCAAAGAATTCTTGTGCCTTGTCAAAAGTTGCCTCTGGCTTAACCAGTTCAAAGTCACCACAATCGATTCGTTTTGGAAATTCGGTCATATCTATATATTCCTTGTGTTTTATCAAAGTCAATTCTATACTAAATATATGGAAAAACAAGAAATAAGAACATTTGGTCGCCGTCACGGCAAAAAATTATCCACCCGTCAACAAACATTGATTGACGAAGTATTGCCCACATTAAAGCCAACAGGTGGCGACATACTGGAAATCGGCTTTGGTGCCGGCGAACATGTGCGCGAATTGGCCGCGACACACCCAGAAAAAATCATCATTGGCGCCGAACCCTTTATGAACGGCGTGGCAAGTTTGCTGTCTGCAATAACAGACGAAAAAAACAACCTTGTTTTGGACGAATATAAAAACATCCGAATTTGGGCAGATGATGTTCGTGACTTCTTGCGTAAAACCGATTCGAAATTTGAACAAATCTGGGTCTTACATCCCGACCCATGGCCAAAAGCCAGACATGAAAAACGCCGCTTGTTATCTGCAGATTTTTTAAATACTTTATCGCAATATTTAACCGATAACGGCGAAATTATTATCGGCACAGACCACTGGGAATATTTTGATTGGATTCTGGAACAACTAAAACAAACCAACCTGTCTGCTATAATTCCAGAAATGGAAATCATACAAACACGTTATCAGCATAAAAACAAAGCGGGTACAACCGCACCAAAATATCTGGTTTTACATAACTAGAAATTAATAAAAAATTT
Organism: uncultured Alphaproteobacteria bacterium; assembly: GCA_904502095.1. GTDB lineage: Bacteria > Pseudomonadota > Alphaproteobacteria > Rs-D84 > Rs-D84 > Enterousia. The sequence continues at coordinate 12,159 of CAJGDG010000002.1, read as the reverse complement.
CATACCTTTTATTAATTCTGGACGCAGCGCATTAATCAATCGTTTTGTCTGCTCTATACGCTGGAAATTAGGGCCAAAAGCGAAATGCAAATCAAACTTATTTTCCGGATTCCAATTATCCAACATACCGTAAATCCGTCCGACAAAATCAGACCTGTCCCCCGCATCTTTTGATAAAACCAACAGCAAAGCAGACGCATTTATTTTTCGCAAATTTTCAAACAAACTTTCCCAATCACACGAATCGATTTCGTTTATATCCAGACCAATTGTTAAATCCTTGTTAAAAAACAAGTCGCCCCTGATAACATGTGTTTGAGCAACCAAATCGTGCAAAGCCACATATTGCAAAAAAACCTGAGCCCCATACGCCCCCTGCTTAAACGCGGTATTTATATTCTCTGTAATCTGCGAAATTTCCGCTTCTGTTATTTTTTTATCTGCGAAATAAAATCTGGTAATTATTTTTGTATTTATATTTTCGACCCACGGCCAGACAACATGTATAGCATTCGGCGCAACGGACAACAACTTTATTTTCTTTTGTATAACAGTCTCCGCAACGCGTGCCAAATCGCCCGAATCGGCATCAGCACCACACCACAAAGCCACATTCCCGTGCAAATTATTCAAAAAGTCGTTTTTATTAATCATAGTACTTTTTACTTTATCATAAATATGATACAATAAAAATCATAATGAATGAAAAATTTAACAAATTTTTACTGGGAATCTTATGGACAACAGTTTCAACCCTTGCGTTGTGCTTTTGGCTTAACATAAATTTTGGGTTTAATTTGTTGTCGGCTGCACATTGGCGTCATCTGGCATATATGCAGGCGTCCCAACAACCGGTAAAAACAATATTCTATGTATCATTGATTATTGGATTTTCGTTTATAATTTTGGGTCTGTATGTTTTAATTCGTCCAAATCTGCGCAGAATAAAATTGATAAAAAAACACAAACAAAAAAAGCAACCCGAAACATCACAACCTGAAACACCGGTTGTCACAACACCAAGCATCAGCGAGTCTGCACGTCCACCAATTATAACGAACAATCGTGGTTCTATTGATTACAGCGCAGACATTCCGCCTGCGCCCGTTGTCGGCACCACCTACACACACAACAAACCACAATCCGAAAGAATAGAAATCACAGATTCAACCATCGTCCAAGACTATCCAGAAATAACCCAGATATTCCAAGATGCTGGGTACACAATCAAAGAACCGACAAACATTGGCGCTTTTTGCCCCGCTTTGATTGCAATTGGCAACAACACAACTTTATGGGTTGGCGCGGTTGAAGTTGGAACCAATGCGGTCCAAGGAATAATAGATGCGTTTTCGGCCATTTTTCGCGACACGCTGGAAGACATCGAAATCAACACACACGGTTTTGTGGTAAACGCAACTGATGCAGATGCGCCAAAATCATCAGACATAATGCTGTTTAAAACAATAGACGATTTGCGCGATTATATGCAAGACCACCGCAACACACCAGACGAAGACGATCCAGACGGCGAAGGGTTTGAAGCATATTCTAATTACATATCAACTGTAATAAAGCATTTGGGAACATTTTGATGAACATGAATTCCAGCATCGCAGAAAAAAAACTTATTGAACTGGGCATCAAAGATATGCCCATTATCGAATACGAACCCAAACCAACAACAGTATCAGCCGATTGGTTTGTTCAATACAAAAAGTTATGCAAAGAATTTATGATGTCATTAACAGATTCTGTCGACACCTTTGCAATCCAAGGTATGCCCCAAGATGATTTTATGAATATGATTATGGGAAAAAAAATACCAGAAAACTTTTCTATACGCCTGCGGATACCGCTTGTATGGGGCGGCGAATTATCTATTGATAATATGTTCATGTGCAAAACATTTCCACACTCTTACAATCTTGACAGGTTTATAATAGCACAAAGTGGCAACAGCATAATATGGCTGCCGAACCCTGCCAAGAAAGTATATCTGCCAATCAGTACACTTGGTGGCGGTCCGGGTGGCAATGGAACCGAAGACAGACTAACAGAAACTGCTGCATCACAAATAGTTGCAGACCGTGATTTTTAAAAACACAAAGCAGAGGCAAAAATTATGACTCTTGAAGAATTTTTATCTTTTGCAAAATCACGCGGGGCGCAATTATTCCCCCCGGCGGCATCAAATCAGATAAGCCTGCTGAACGGCGCATTGCAACAACGCAGATATGCTATGTTGCCCCATGTAATACTTGAACTTTATAAAAATGTTGGCGCGATTAATTTGGATACATCGTATATATTTGGTCCAAATGAAATTATGCGGGACAGCACATATCCAATTCCCAGCATATTAAAAATAAACGACGACATTGCACCATTTGGAAAAACGCTTGGAAAAACAATCTTTGGCAGAAACGATTTGTTCTGGTTTGCATTTGATGCATTCGGCACATTTTATATGTTGGACAATTTAAATCTGACACCAATGCGTCGATATGACGACCCATACAAAGCGTTATCAGATTGTCTTGTATCAGGAAGAATTTAAAATGAAAAAAATATCTGTATCTTTATCGGGACACCAAACCAGTATTACATTGGAAACCGAATTTATAAACGAACTGAAAAAACTTGCTATACAGCAGAATCGTTCGATTGCATCGATTATAAATGAAATAGATTCCACGTGTCCTGGCAATCGCAATTTATCATCCACAATACGCGTTTGGATTTTACAACAAGCCCTAAAAAAATAAAATTTATTCTTTTTTTGAAAAGGCACGCACACCAAAAATCGACACAATTAATATAATTATCATCCACATATTTAAACCAATTGCGCGATAAATTGTTTTATGTGCCCCCCAAACAAAACCGTCCAACACACCAGCTTGACCAACGGGCAAAGACGATATTATTTCACCATCGGACGCAACAAATGCACTGATACCAGAATAATTAGCGCGCACAACAGGCAAACCAGATTCAATCGCATATCTGCGCACCATATCTAAATGCTGATAAACCCCAGGGGTATTGCCAAACCAGTTGTCATTTGTAATATTTACAACCGCGTGAACTTCGCCTGAATTTTCCGGCAACAATGAATCAGAAAATATAATTTCATAACAAACAGCTGGCGCAAAAACAAAACCTTCGACACCAATCAAATCAGGTCCATTTCCACGCGCTAAATTAACGGGCGCAGGCAATATACCAAATGGACGATATTCGCCAAATGGGACCAAATGCGACTTGCTATAAATTCTTTCTATACGGCCGTTTTCCGAGGAAATCACCATAGAATTATAAACACCACCTGCGCCAACTGTATTTGCCCCAAAAACAACTGGCTTTTTCAAATCAATCGCCATATCAATAATATCTGTATCCATAACAACAAACGGATATGTTGTTTCAGGCATAATGACAATATCATATTCACCCGGAACACTTGCCAAATCCATTAATGATTTCAAGTTAAACTGTGCACGTTGTAAAGCTTCGGCTCTGTTATGGGTTGCTTTTTGTGATTGCGATGATGCAGGCTGAACAATACGCAACATTGTCGCATCTGTACCTGCCCCATTATCCGACAACGCCATATTATGTACACCAGCAAATCCGCCGTATACAGCAAACCCAACGAACAACAACAAAACACACCACACAGATTTACTTTTTATATTACGCAACAATTCAACAACAGCAGCAATTAATCCAACAAGCACAAAACTTAATCCCAACGCCCCCCAAACAGACATAGAATTAGCAATCGCCGGAAATGGCATCATTATATTTGCAATTGGATTCCACGGAAACCCTGTAAACACCCATTCGCGCATCCATAAAACCAACACCCAGACACATGCGAACAACCATATTCGTGACGCAGGCGATGCTTTTTTATTTGCGATTGCGACAAATGGCCACGAAAAAATAACCCCGCTTGCCAACATCAATCCTAACACACCGGGTACTGTCCATATTGCATATTGTGCCGCCAGTTCTGGCGCAACATAAATAGAATGCAAGACCCACCAAAACATAGCCAACCCATACATTGCCCCAAACGGAAACACGCGTAAAAAGCTGTGCAACAAACCGCCAATCTTTTTGTTTCGCACCGTCAACCAATACGCACCAGCAACCCCAATCAGCGTCCACCACCATTGATAAAAAGGCGCAAACCCCAATGACGCAACAGCACCAAATACGCCGTACAGCAAATATTGCAAAAATCCGTTTTCACGAACTTTTATATTTTTTAACCACGCAATTGTTTTAGCGCCTGGGCAACAATCTCCATCAACACAGGCAATTACATCTTCTTCGTATGGATTTTTTATTTTCATCTTTTTCAAAATCTTGGTTTCTTTTAATTCCATAACAGCGGCCTCTTCATCAGTAATATGGTCATATCCCAACAGATGCAGCACCCCATGCACCACCATATGCGCCACATGGTCGTGCACAGAAATATTCATATTGCGGGCTTCACGCACGACAGTATCCAAAGATATATAAATATCCCCCAACAGAACATCATCGCCCAATTCAAAAGACAGAACATTTGTCGGTTTATCGATATCACGATATTGACGATTTATCGACTTAATCTCATCATCATCGACCAAAACAATCGACACTTCAGAATTCTTGTATACGCCAGAAACCGCCGTATTGGCGATTTTTTCAAAATCTATTTTATATTTCTTCCACCGTTTATCATGGATATCAACATATACCTTCATTTGAAAAATCCCTGTTGTTAATTTGAAGTATTTTTTTAGATTCCATTTTTTTAATTCCGTCATTAAAAGCGACAACCTGTTTTTTTGCAGACAGATTATTCATTTTTTCTTTCAGTCTTTGTTTAAGCATGCCGTGTTCTGTACCGCTATACTTTTCAGACAGCTTTAAATTTTGTTCTGATAATTTATAGTGTTCTTGCTTTTGCTTCTTTGTCTTGGCCTTGTCGCCCAAACCTTCACGGCACAACGCAGCATTATAATATGTATAAGACTTTATTTCATCTGGCACAGATTTCATTTTATCAGAATTTATCAAGCTCTGAACAATCTTTAACCCATCGTCAAAACGTCCCATATGATAATACAAAATAGACAAGTTGCTATAAACAATATAGTTATTTTTATCGGCTTTTATTGCGGCTTTAAACTTCTTTTCTGCATCGGCATATTTGCCTTCTACGAACAAGAATTCACCCTCTTCGTTAAGCTTTTCAGACTCGCTTTGTTCTATGACAACATTTTTATTAAATTCTCGCATAAAATCCGCAGTCTTGCCCTGGAACAAATTTCCAGCCAACATAGTTTTAACTTCTTGGGTGCTAAAATATTCCTGCACAGGCAGTTGCACTGTACCTTTGGTTTTGCGGAACTTTGTTTTAGTCAACATACCATCAAGATTATCATAATATTTAACCCCGATTGGCTTTGATTCTTTTGCATTTCCATCATACACCAACAAACGCCCCTGGACCATATTCCGTTCGTTAAAAGAACTATCCTGTTTCTGTACAGCTGCAACAAACGGCTCTATTGTATAGGGCGCTTCACCAACAGATTCTAAAATAGCCTTTTCAGAAATATGCCCCAACATATACAGCGCACACACACCGTATTTATTTGGCATACCGCCCCATTGGGTTCCACGTTGTTTCCCATAGGCGCGCACATACACATCGACAATTTCCTGAATGCTTTTGCCTGCGTTTACAGCCTCTACTACTGGCACGCCCGAATTTCCCGCCAGAGTATATGTGCTTTCGCCTGCATTATATGCAGCCACAGCCAATCCCACAAACAATCTGGCAGGCAAAGGTTTTTTAAACGCTTTTTTCATTGGCGGGTAAACCTTTTCACGCATCCACGCGTCTACCAAAATCTTTGTTTCTTGTATCGAGATTTCCGAACCATTCCCCAATTTGCGCCCTAATATCTTGGATGCAAAACTGCGATGTTGTCTGTCTGCAATTGTAAACCCGGCACCAAAAGTCAATGTACCCGAAGAAGCTCCCACATCAAAATAAGCCTTTTTAATATAGCCTTCGGTGGAAAATATATGAGACAAAACATAGGGTTGCACAGCATCAATTTGTTTTTGCCACTCTTCTTCTGACGCGTTTGGATTCAGGACAAAGTTTTCGAACTTATCTTGTTCTTTTTCTGGCACAGAGTCGGTTTCTTTTTCGACATTTTCTTTTTTTACTTCTTCTTTGTCTTGTTCTGGCACGGGTTCTTTTACAGCGCCCGCGACAAAGGTTGTTGCAATCAAATAATACATCAAATAGCTGAACACCCAAGGGCGATTTTTAACAATGCGCGAAACGAATGTTTCTCCGATTTTTTTGCCTTCCTTGTTTTTAATATTTTCGGACAACTTGGCGCCTTTTTCAAAAGCAAATTCACCCCCGCGCAACAGCCCATTATCCACCATCAATTTATTTATTGCGCGCGTCAAATATTCAGACACCCACAAAGCCGAAACCTGCGTCCACTTTTTTCCCTGTTGCGCATTTTCTTTTAACCAGACGCCCAACTTATCCAAATCGATTTCTAATTTTCTATCACCTTTTTCATCTTGCGACACATTGGCAATTTCGTTCCACCGAACGGTATCAGGCACCTGTTGACCAACAGTAGCTTTACGCATTTTTTTTATTCTGTCTGCAAACAACCGAACACTATCGCCACGATTTTGAACAAACGTTTTATCTGCCATGCTTATCTCCTTCCCAATCCGGTTTTCTTTGCGATTTTAGAGCGTTTACGCGCATATGCAGGTGCGACAAACGGATAATCATCTGGCAGTCCCCACTTTTCACGATATTGTTGTGGTGTCAGATTAAATTTTCGTTTTATATATCGGCGCAGCATTATATGCCACGTTCCATCTTCCAGACATTGTATTTTATCGGGCTGAACAGAATCTTGGATTTGTTCATCAGTCACAGATGTACCGCGCAAAATTTCACGCGCGTTTTTAACCGCCGCCTGCATTGACAAAGCCGGATTAGCAGCGATTGCCGCCGCCGCCAGATTTGCGACCGCCAATGTAAAATCAGAATTTTTATTTACCAATTGCCATTTCCTTTACATTTTTCTAAGATAATTATATCACAAATAAAGCACAAATAAAAGTTAAGTAAAATGACACGACCACTTGCAGATTTAATGCGTCCTGGGACCATAGACGACATTGTTGGTCAAACGACATTGCTGGGCGAAAACGGCCTGGTTCGCCGTATGATTGACGGGCAAAAATTATCTAATTTGATATTATGGGGTCCGCCCGGCTGTGGCAAGACGACGATTGCGCGTGCATTGGCAAATTCTGTTGACATGGACTTTGTTCCGATGTCTGCGGTTTTTTCTGGCACATCCGACATAAAAAAGGCGATGGACGCAGCGCGCATGAATCGCGACATTGGTCGCAATACATTATTATTCATTGATGAAATTCATCGCTTTAACAAGACACAACAGGACACACTGCTGCCCTATTTAGAAGATGGCACAGTTGTATTTATTGGTGCGACCACTGAAAACCCCAGTTTTAATTTAAACAACGCGTTATTATCGCGCTGTCACATTGGCGTACTGACATCATTATCTACCGAAGATTTACTGACATTGATTGCGCGCGCCGAAGAATTCACCGGCAAAAAATTACCGTTGGAAACATCTGCCCGCACACACTTGGCCCAGATGGCGGACGGCGACGCGCGTTTTTTATTAAACACGGTCGAGTATTTAACAAACGCGAAATTCAAACAACCTTTGACATCTGAAGATTTAGATTCAGTGATACAAAAGCGCGCGCCATTATCAGACCGTCACGGTGACGAACATTATAATTTAATTTCTGCGGTTCATAAATCACTGCGTGCCAGCGACACAGATGCGGCATTATATTGGACGGCGCGCATGATGACATCGGGCCAAGACCCAATGTACCTGTTTCGTCGTCTGGCGCGATTTGCGATGGAAGACATTGGTCTGGCTGATCCGAACGCGATGCAGGTTGCGCTGTCTGCGTGGCAACTATACGAACGAATCGGCAGTCCCGAAGGCGATTTGGCCTTGACTGAATTGGTAATATATCTGGGCACTGCGCCAAAAAGCATTGGCAATTACAAAGCGCAAAAGGCCGCATACGCGGCGGCGCGTGCCACAGGTTCATTGATGCCCCCTAAAAACATATTAAATGCCCCGACCAAGATGATGAAACAGATGGGCTATAACGACGGGTACATATACGACCCCGACACACCGAACAGTTTTTCTGGTCAAAATTGTTTTCCCGAATCGATGGGTCGCGAACGTTATTACATCCCGGTCGAGCGCGGATTCGAACGTGAAATAAAAAAGCGTCTGGAATACTGGGACAAACTGCGGCACGAGTTAAATCAGGAATAAACCAGTGGTTAGTGGTGAAATAATTATAAAAAATATTGCCGCTCTTTGTCATCCTGTGGCTTGACTTTCATACCCAGGTCATATATCAATCAATTTGTCATCCTGTGGCTTGACCACAGGATGACAAAAGAGAGAACTTTACATATATAGTTTTAAAATTTTTTTGTAAAAAAACTTAAAAACTCTGTCATTCCACGGGTGCCCTGTGGAACCTAGGTGAATAAACAAAAAACTCTGTCATTCCACGGGTGCCCTGCGGAACCTAGGTGAATAAACAAAAAACTCTGTCATTCCACGGCTTGACCGTGGAACCCAGGTCTATGTTCGCAACGCGAACACAAATTTGCATAAATAACCTGGGTCCTGTGGTCAAGCCACAGGATGACAAAGGGATTGAAATATAACCTGGGTCCTGTGGTCAAGCCACAGGATGACAAAGAGCGGCAATATTTTTTTTATTATGTTAATATTTAAAATAATTCATTCACTAATCACTAACCACTTGTCCCTTGGGAATAAAAAAACCGGCGGGGCCGGTTTTTTGTTTAGCTTCCACTATTATTATTATTCATCAGATGTTGAAACGGGTTATTTCGCTTTGCTTCCGTATCTGCGGCGGCTTCTTTACCGGCAACAATAAGACTATATAAATCATTCAAACATTCAGAAAAGTTATTGCCGCTGATAGATTTCTTACATTTATATGTATCCGAACATTTATCGTCTGCAGCAACATTTTTACACGCCAAATTATAATCCGTTTTCAGTTGCTTTTTGTATGCAGTTGACTTGTCGCCATTTTTGATAAGAATATAATTTCCCGCCAAACAATCGAAAATCTCTTTTTTCGACCACGAAGTTGTACAATCTTTTGCACCAGAAATCTGAACATAATCGTCCTTGGACGCAGAATAAGAAGAACCACTGTCATCATCTTTTTCAGATTTTGCGCCGGCTGCTTTCAGATTATTCGTTAACACCGCCTTTTTTAATTGCGTTTTCAATCGACGCACCATCGATTCCAGTTGATCATATTGCTTGTACAATTGCTGGGTAAAAAAGGTTGTTTTCAAACCAATAACTTCCTTCATCAGTGCGCGGTCAGCGGAATCGGGATTTTCCGTCTTACCGATATTATAGGCATGTGTTGAACACATTGCGAACGGCGCGGCAATCATATCCTTATCTTCGCTCATACAGGAGTCATCTGCGGCAAAAGACGGCATAACAAACACAGCCGTAAACACCGCCACAATCAAACCATAAAAGATACTTTTTTTATTAACCATTGTTTCATCCGCTTGCAGGCACGCACTTCCCCAAATTAGTATCAAAATGACCGTTTCCATTTTGCTTACAGCACGCTTCTTGGTTTGTAAATTTATTTGCTGCTAGCTGATCCTTACTATACCATATATGTCCATGCATTTTACATTTGTTCTCGTTATCGTTGGCACCAACCGTCACAACCGTTCCGCCATTCCAATAGTTCCACATACCACATTCATTGGTTCCACATTCCCCCGTACACGCAGTGGCAACGCTACAATTACCGCTATTACATTTACGCACCCAACACTTTTTGGTCCCCTCTTCCCAACAGGCTTGATTTTCTCCCAACTTTTCGCATGAGCCTTTGTCATACGCTTCGGGGATATGGTTTAAATAGCGCCCAGAATCACTGTCCAGTGCGCGAACCCAATTTCCATTTCGCACATCGCTACGCAAATCAGCCGTTTCAACACAAACATCGCTTTGACTAAATTTTTTTGTATTAATAGCTTTGTTTAAAATTCTGTATCCATCAACACTTAATGCACAGTATTGTAATTTTTCATTGTCGCGCACGGTTTTATCGTTATATCTGCTGCCCCCCATATCCGTTGCGTCTTGTTCCAAAATGCGTTCCAACGTATCCAAATCAAGCGTACTGGCCTTTTTGCCACGGCGGCGCGAAAAGATGCCAATAGAATCCAACGCCGAAGACGCACACCCAATTCGCACCATACGGTCACCTTCGTAATTTTCATCAATCCATTCACGACGAACCTCATCGGTATCATCAGCCGAAAAGTATCCAATCATTGTGCAACGAATATCGTCCTGGGGAGGGACAGCAGTTTTTTCACGACATTCCATGTTTCCTCTAACATTGCCGATGGCCACAGACTTACCACCAACACAAGAGCTGCTATCATATTTTGCAACCTCATGATACGGTTGTCCCTTCGTACAACCTTTGTTTTCGTCGGTGCAAATACCATCTGATTGACACATATAACGACCCCAACGATTACACGAACCATTTAACATCATTAAAACATCGCTGACATCAACGCCCAGCATCAGCGCCGTTTCCAACGCTTCATACAATTCGTCTGCGACATTATCAAAATTGTCAAAAATCGGGCGCGCTTTGTCTTTAAAAACCTTGACCCGCTTTGGCCCAACACAGTTTCCACCACGCGAATCACAGCCCGCATAATCGAACAACGATTTTAACGATGTTTCCATCGCCTTTAACTGCACCTCTGCATTTTCAATCGCAGTCAAGATTTCGCCACTGGCCTGTTGACGGAATAAAACATCTTCACTGATCCCGGCGTTAATCGCATTCTGTTGCGCAGCGGTCACCCCAACCGGTGCCGCGGATTTGGCGTTTTCTGCATCCGCCTTGGCCTGTTGGGCGGCGGCCGCTTCGGCCTGGGCCTGGGCAACCAATTGTTTTTGTTCATCCAATGCAGCCTGCATTTGCGCCATCTGATTGGCGTTTTGTTGTTGCATTTGCTGTTGCATTTGCTGCATCTGCATTTGCATTTGTTGCATTTGTTGGGAATTTTGCGCAGCCGCCGCCTGGGCCGCGGCCTGGGACGCCGCCAATTCAGCCGCCTGTTGTTTTTGTGCGGCACTTGCAACAATTTGCGCAGCGATAAATTCAATCAAATCATCACCGTGTTTTTTACAATCTTTGTTCGAATTTACACAACCCGACACAACAGGTTTCGCCAATTCCATTGTTGTACACGCAGCACATTTTGGTTGCGCACAGCGTAAAATCAATGAATTACAGTTGCCGAAATCAGCCTTGGCCGCAGTGGCCGCGCCGGTACGATTGTTCATTAATTGGTTCCAATTATTGTTATTTGTAGACCCCGCATTACCGTTCCATGCGGTTAAATTACTGCCCGCGGTGGTTGCAACCTGCCCCACCGCCAAGGTCGGCAGTGCGCAGAAAACCAACAATAAAAATCGCTTAAATAATTTCATATCTCTCTGTATGGATAAATTTTATCATAAATAAAAAAAATATAAAAGGAAAAAATTATATTAGCGGTCAGTACAAGTGGTTAGTAGTGGCAGGATTTTTGCTGTGCTGCGCCGGGGCAAGTGGTTAGTGAATGAATAATTCATTAAACTCTGTCATTCCACGGGTGCCCTGTGGAACCTAGGCGAACAAACAAAAAACTCTGTCATTCCACGGGTGCCCTGTGGAACCTGGGTAAATAAACAAAAAAACTCTGTCATTCCACGGCTTGACCGTGGAACCTAGGTCCATGTTCGCAACGCGAACACAAATTTGTATAAACAACCTGGGTCCTGTGGTCAAGCCACAGGATGACAAAGGGATTGAAATATAACCTGGTCATGAAAGTCAAGCCACAGGATGACAAAAGAAAGAACTTTACATATATAGTTTTAAAAT
>CAJGDG010000001.1 GCA_904502095.1 uncultured Alphaproteobacteria bacterium | reverse complement strand
TGATTAGTGCGTAAAATAAATTAGAATAATTTAGATAAAAGGAAATCGGGAATCGTAGTGTACATAACGCTACATGAGATTCCCGATTTACTTTTAGATAAGTTATTATAATTTATTTTACGGTTAATTCTTTGCCGTGGACATCGATATAAACAGTACTGCCTTCACTGATTGCGTCTGATAATATCAAGTCTGCAATTTTGTCTTCAACCGCGGACGTTATCAGTCGCTTTAATGGACGCGCACCGAATACGGCATCATACCCATTATCGCCCAACCACTTTATCGCCTTGTCTGTAATATTCAGACTGATTCTGCGTTCCGCTAAACGGCGTTCCAGACCCTGCAGTTGAATCTTAACAATTCCAGCCATAACATCTTTGCCCAATGGGTTAAAGAACACAATTTCATCAATACGATTGATAAATTCTGGTCGAAAATGCTTTTTAACCGCGTTCATATCAGGTAAATTGCTGGTCATTATAATAATTGTGTTCGTAAAGTTCACAACATGCCCCTGGCCGTCGGTCAATCTGCCATCGTCCAAGATTTGCAAGAACACATTAAAGACATCAGGATTCGCCTTTTCAATTTCGTCAAACAGCAAAACTTGATACGGTCTGCGGCGAACACTTTCGGTCAGGACGCCGCCCTGTTCATACCCGACATACCCTGGGGGACTGCCGATTAAGCGCGACACAGAATGCGGTTCCATATATTCACTCATATCTATACGGGTCATCGCTGTATCATCATTAAACAGATATTCCGCCAATGCCTTGGCAACTTCGGTTTTACCAACACCCGTTGGCCCCAAGAACATAAAACTGCCCATCGGTCTGCGCGGATCGGATAAGCCCGCACGACTGCGACGAATTGCGCGCGCAATAACGCCCAGCGCATGGTCTTGACCCACCACGCGTTTACGCAACGCATCTTCAATATTCAACAGTTTAGATTGTTCTTCGGCATTTAACCTGTCTGCTGGAACACCGGTCCATTTACTGACAACCGCCGCAATATGTTCTGGTAATACAGTTTTGTATTCTTTGGCATCAGCGTTCATTTTTGCGATTTTTTCTTCCAGTTCTGGAATTTTGCCATATTGCAATGCAGATGCTTTTTCATAATCGCCATTACGCATCGCGGTTGCGACTTCGGCCTTGGCCGCGTCCAACGCCGCCATCGCATCGGACAGCCCACGCATTTTTTGTTGTTCTGCCTGCCATTGTGCGGTTAATTCCCGGGATTCTGCGCCAACTGTTTCAATCAGTTTTTCCAAATCCGCCAAACGTTTTCTAGACTCTTCATCTTTTTCTTTTTTCAACGCCTGCTGTTCGATTTTCAGTTGCATTAAATGTCTGTCTACTTCATCCAATTTATCCGGTTTGGACGCAACTTCGATACGCACACGCGCAGCCGCTTCATCAATCAAGTCAATTGCTTTATCCGGCAAAAATCTGTCTGTGATATACCGATTCGACAACTTGACTGCAGACACCAACGCTGCATCAGCAATACGCACACCATGATGACCTTCATACTTTTCTTTCAACCCACGCAGAATTGAAATAGTGTCATCAACAGTTGGTTCATCAACATATACAGGCTGAAAGCGACGCGCCAGCGCAGGGTCTTTTTCAATATATTGGCGATATTCGTCCAATGTTGTTGCCCCCAAACAGTGCAATTCACCACGCGCCAACATAGGCTTTAATAAATTAGCCGCATCCATACTGCCTTCGCCCTTGCCCGCGCCAACCAACGTGTGCAATTCATCGATAAACAAAATAATTTTGCCATCAGATTCTTTGACCGCCTTTAAAATCGCCTTTAATCTGCCTTCGAATTGACCACGAAATGACGCACCCGCCATCAAAGCGCCCATATCCAAACTTAACAATTGTTTTTTCTGCAGATTTTCCGGCACATCGCCCGATATAATACGATTTGCCAGTCCTTCGACAATTGCGGTTTTTCCAACCCCCGGGTTTCCAATTAATACAGGGTTGTTTTTTGTACGACGACTTAACACCTGGATACTGCGTCTTATTTCTTCATCGCGCCCGATAACAGGGTCTAACTTGCCATCTGCGGCCAATTTTGTAAAATCGGTCGTATATTTTTCAATAGCCTGCTGTGGCGTTTCTTGTAAATCATCTGGATTCATATTTATATCCTTTGTTTTATTTGCCTCATATATAGTGCCACAAAAAAGCCTTTCAAGACACAGGAAGCAATCCCGATTAAAAAAACTGAAAACAATGCTTGACTTTTCGATAAATTTGTTATAAATTTAGCCTCGCTATAAATAAAGGTAAAGTATTATGCCACGTGTATGTAAAGTTACAGGTAAGAAAACAGAAGTTGGGATGAATGTTTCCCACTCTCATCGTCGTACAAAACGTACATTCTTGCCAAATCTGCAAACATTAAAATTCCACAGTGATATTCTGGGTCGTGATTTTTCATTGCGTATTTCGACTGCTGGTCTGCGCACATTGACAAAACACGGCGGTTTGGACGCATATGTTATGTCAAAACCAGTATCACGTTTAACTGCTGAAATGGCTGCAATCAAAAAAGCCATTGAAAAGAAAGCTGGCAAACCAGCTGCACCTGCAAAAAAACCTGCTCACAAGGCTAACCGCAGTGCACGCTTGGTAAAGAAAGTTGAAGCAAAGAAAGCCGCTTAATCGGTTTTCGGATGCCACGGCCCCGTGGCGGAATTGGTAGACGCGCTTGACTCAAAATCAAGTTCTGCAAGGAGTGTCGGTTCGAGTCCGACCAGGGCCACCAGATTTAAAAATCCCCATTTGGGGATTTTTTTTGTTTTGCCTGCGTCGGACGAGGACCGAAGGTTCGAACCGTCAGTTGGTGAAAACAAGCGAACGCGCCGTTTGAACCTTACGCAGAGAAAGGGGCCCATCGTGGCGACGCGCCACAGATGGGAATTTACAGTCCGACCAGGGCCACCAGATTTAAAATCCCCATTTGGGGATTTTTTTTGTTTTATGATATAACACACTTGTTTGCGCCCCGTTTTTATGATATAATGTATCAAGATTGTATTACAGTACCCAGGGGGAAAAAGTGAGAAAATTACTTGTTTTACCAATAATTTTATTGGCAACACCTGCGTTGGCAAACGAAATGTCTTTGACAGATGCAATGGCAAACGTGCGCAAAAATTGCAGTGGCATATCCGAAAAATTAAATGACATCAAAAAAATGGCGGGCGTTGGTACGGCCGTGGCTGCGGTTGGTACTGCGGTTGGTGGCGGCGCTGCTGCAACCGGGATTATAAAATCAAAAACAGATAAATTATCCGCAGAGCTTCAACAGGCAATCGATAAATACACAAAAGATAAGGGCCAACCAAACAACATTGATCACGTGGAAATTCATAACCTGACAACACGACTTGCCATGGCGCTTAATGATGAAGATAAAAAGTATAAATTAAAAAACCATACCCCATCTGACAAAAGTTTGCAACATTCAAACGAGAACATCGAATATATGAAAGAACAAAAAGATGCACTGGATGAAAAGTCAAAAAAACTGGGCGATGCGCGCACAGGGCTGATGGCAACTGCAACGGCTGCAAACATTGCGGGCGCGGTTATTTCGGGAACAAACAAAATCGATGACGATTTTGCCACACAAATTGGCGCGTGCTTGGGTTCTGTTCAATTATTATCAAACACAAAAATCCAAGCCAGTCTGAACGGTTCCGCAACAAGCGAAGAAATTGCCCAGGCAGACAAAATTGTTTCTGCGTGTAATAAATATAACATCACAGATGTTGAAAAAATCAACAATCGTGCAACTGGTGCAACAGTGGCCAGCGGTATTGGTGCGGCGACAGGTTTAGCGGGCACAATAACATCTGGGGTTGCAAACACAGACCAGACGCGTAAAAACGCAGAAAAAGCGAAAAATTTAAACACTGCATCAAATGTATTGGCGGGCGTGACCACGGCTGCATCATTAACATCGACCGTATTTAACGCGACCCAAATATCCGCGGCCAAGCGCGTAATTGAAACCGCAGAACAGTGCGAGGAGGCATTAAAATAATGAAAAAGATTTTTTTAACCGCAATAACGCTATCTTTGATTTCGGTTGCAAGTTCTTTTGCTGAAACAGATACTGTATCAACCATTAACGACAAATTTGATATCAGCAGCAGCTCGCTGTATGTACCTGGTTATTTTCCAGACAAATCAGGCGTCACGCTTTTGATGAGCACCCTGTTTGACAATTTCCCAGACGCATACGATACGAAAAAAAATGTATTCAGATTAGACCTGTTGGAACTGGCCAGCGCTTATCAATTATTGAACCCAAACGACCAAAACAAAGCTGCACAATACGCAACAAAGGTTTTAGAAAACCAAGCAATATTGTCTCATATACACAACTCAGTAAAAACAGATGTCGATATTTCTAATATGACAAAATCGGTACCATACAACGAATTTCACAACGTTTTTGGCAACCCTAATAACGAAATAAAACTATATTCTGATTTCAAACAAGAAGTCAAAGAAGCGATAGTTGCAAAATATTGCCCATACGACCGCATTTGGGCCACCTTTATTTGTCCTGACACATTTACATGCAAAGGTCTACCAGTTCAGCTTAGTGAAGAAGATAAATACTATCTTTGCCACGATGATATAACTACTACCAGCGGAACACCAGACGGCGGTGTTATAATAAGAATTCCAAAATATAAAAAATAAAAAACCGCCAATTGGCGGTTTTTTTATTGATTTCAGAAAAATTATTCTGCATCAGCTGCTGGTTCTTCAACAACTTCTGCTTTTTCTTCTGTTGCAACTTCTTCTGCTTTTGCTTCTTCGACTTCTTCTGTCTTTTTAGTACCAAAAGTCAAAACTTTACCTGCAACCAATGCATCGATTTCGTCTTGTGATTGTGCAACGAAAACCTTTACAGGAACGATAACATCTGGGTGCAAAGCAACTTTTGTATCGAATGCGCCAACAGATTTGATTGGTGCGCCCAACATAACCTGTGCAGATTCAACATTAACATTTGCAACTTCTTTCAACATACGTGCGATATCGCGTGTTGATACAGAACCATACAATTGGCCTGTGTCACCAGCCTGGCGAATCATATGCAGTTTCGCATTCTTGACCGCATCAACATTTGATTCAGCGTTTTTCTTAGCCGCTTCTTGACGCGCTGTCAATTCTGCTTTTTTCGCTTCGAACAATGCGACATTTTCACGTGTGAAACGCATTGCTTTGCCGTTTGGCAACAAGTAATTACGCGCATAACCAGTTTTTACTTCAACTGTATCACCGATATTACCCAGTTTTGTAATTTTTTCTGTCAAAATAACTTTCATAATCTGTCCTTATTGTTTTTTTATAAGTTAGGGATAAATCCCAAATATTTATACATACGAATAAAAATAAATTATGTGCGGCGGTGGGAAGTGTTCAATGGTTCGCCGTGTACAAATGCTACATAAGAACCAGAGAACACAACCAACGACCACAGAATTTATTTTTAGCCCAGATTGTTACGAACAAATGGCATCAACCCCAAATGACGTGCGCGTTTGATAGCGGTTGCCAATGCGCGCTGATCCTTCTGGGAAACACCACTGATGCGACTTGGCACGATTTTACCACGTTCTGTGATATAGTGTGACAAAGTCTTAACATCTTTGTAATCAATAACCTTGCCCTTTAAAGGGTTTGATTTTTTACGATAAATTGCTGCACGAACTGCCATTATTCTGCCTCCTCTGCGTTCTTTTTCATCATGATAGAAGGTGTTTTGGACAATTCCTCTACACGAACATTCAAGAAACGGATAACGTCTTCATCGATACGTGAACGGCGTTCCAATTCTGTGATTTGTGCCCCAGGCAATTCGATATTCAGCATAACATAGTGAGCCTTGCGGTTTTTACGAATTACGTATGCCAAATTTTTCAATCCCCAGAATTCTGTGGATTTAACATCGCCACCCAGTTCTTTGATGATTTCTGTGAACTTAGCCGCTTTTTCTTTTACCTGCGGTTCAGTCAAGTCCTGGCGGAAAACCAAGACGCTTTCATAATAAGCCATTTTATTTCCTTTGGTTTATACAGCCGACAGCACCATTGCCATCAGCAGGAACAGACCATATTATGGCGATTTTCAAACAAAAATCAAGCATTTTTTAAACAAAAAGAACCAAACAAATCCCTATTGACACAGTTCCTGAAAATTTACTATCATTTTTATAACAGGCAGGGATTATATATAAATGACCAGATATTTTCACGCCGCTCTTAACCGTATGGCTTTGTTTACCGCACTTGTTGCGGCTGGCGTCATTTATTTTAACGCTGAATTTATGCAAATTGCGACCGCAAACATATGGTTAAACGGTGTAATTATTGGGGCATCGCTGTTTGGTATTGGGCTTTGTTTTATCCAGATTTTTCAACTGTTGCCCGAATATAAATGGCTGCACGGATACACACACGGCAATCGCATGGTTGCCCTGCCCCCGCGGTTATTGCGCCCTGTGGCACAATTGTTATCTTCGCACCCACGCCGCATAACGGCAGATGCGCTGGACAGTGTGACAAATATGATTATCGTTCGGTTTGAAGATGCGCGCGAATCGGTTCGCTATATTACAAACACGCTGATATTTTTGGGATTGTTGGGTACATTTTGGGGGCTGATATTAACGGTTGGCGGCTTTGCAGAATTAATTGGTGGATTAAACTTTTCTGATGAAACAGTTTTACAATCTATGCAGATTGGCATTTCAAAGCCTTTATCAGGTATGACCACCGCATTTACCAGTTCTTTGTTGGGGCTGGCGGCCAGTTTAATTGTAAATTTCTTAAGCTTACAAGTACAAATCGCCCAAAACGCTATCTTTAATGAATTGATAGACTTTTTATCTGCACGGACAAAAATATCAACCGCGGATGAAGTTGTAAAGATTCTGCCAAAAATCAACTTGGCAACACACGAATTAACAAAAAGTGTCCAGGCACTGGAAAACCATATTTCGGACAGATAAATAAAAAAAGAAGAGAGAGAATACCATGTTAAACATCAGATATCGTAATCAAACAAATGTATGGCCAGGTTTTGTGGACTTGTTTTCCAATCTGGTTATCATATTGATATTTCTGTTAATTATGTTCGTATTTTTATGGACCACGACCAGCATATTTAATAAACAATCTGGGGCAAAAACAGTTGCTGATTTAAAACAGGCAAATGCAGAGCAAGCACAAACAATCGAAGAAATGGAAACCTATAAACGCGAAGCCAATCGATTGCTGATGCTGGCGCACGATGAATTGGTTAATGTGGATAACAGCACCGAAGATTTAATCACAGCGTACGAAAATAAAATTGCTGAAAAACAGGCTGAAATAGATGCGCTGACAGAACAATTAAACCAAACAACACTGATCGCCGAACAAGCGACAATCAACGCGGAACAATCAGCGATTTTGGAACAAGAACGCAAAGCATTACAGGAACAAATCGGTGTACAAACCGCCGAACTGAATGCGCGTCTGGCACAATTACAGGCGGCATTGGACGCAGCCGAAGAAAAATCACGCGCCCAAGAAATAGAATATGTTGAAATGTCAACCCGATTAAACAAGGCGCTGGCAGACAAAGTCGCCGAATTAAATGACACCGTTGCAAAATTAAACGATGTTTCAAAATATCAATCTGAATTTTACAAGGCTATCAAATTAGCATTGGGCGACATGACCAGTGTCACATCAGACGGCGACAGATTTATAATAAACAGCGACATCTTATTCGCCAGCGGTTCATACAAACTGACTGCGGACGGGAAAAAGCAATTACAA
Source organism: uncultured Alphaproteobacteria bacterium (assembly GCA_904502095.1). Classification (GTDB taxonomy): domain Bacteria; phylum Pseudomonadota; class Alphaproteobacteria; order Rs-D84; family Rs-D84; genus Enterousia. The sequence continues at coordinate 61,031 of CAJGDG010000001.1, read as the reverse complement.
TTAATTGCAAACGCCATTAAAGATATGGAAACAAAAATCCCATCAGATATCGATTGGATTGTACGCATTGACGGCCATACAGATAACAAGGCTGTAATATCTGGCACGCGCGCATATCGCAACAATACACAATTATCTATGTTGCGCGCCGCCGCCGTTGCCGAAGCGTTGGCAAATGCAGGTGTTTCAAAACTTCGTCTGATACCAACAGGCTTTGGCGAAATGTATCCTGTTTCAGCCGGCACAGATGCAGCCAGCCTGCAAAAGAATCGCCGTATCGAATTACAATTAACCAACAGATAAGAAATAAAAAAACGCCCAAACGGGCGTTTTTCTTATTCGTCTAATGCCACAATAAATATTCCCAATTTATCTGCCTGCTTTATCACAGCGTCACGATTAACAACAAAGCAAGTCTTGGTATTAACAACAATCCCGCGCAATTTTGCCGCCGCGACCGCATTTACCGTATCAACCCCAATTGCAGGAATATCAATACGCAAATCCTGACCCGGCTTGGTCATTTTTGCAAACACGCCAGATACTTTTCTTTTATTTTTACGCATATCAACCACGCGTTCCAACATTTTTGCAGTACCTTCGGCCGCTTCGACTGCAACGACCATTTTATCAACTACAACAGACGCACCAATATCAGCCGCACCAATAGTATGCGAAACCTCTATCGCGCGTTCAATATTCTTTTTATCTGCCGCGCTTGGCTTCTTTTTAGTCTGAACCCCAGCATTTTGAAACGCCAATTCAGGCGCCAAATCCTGGGCCGCTACAACTTCGAATCCTTGTTTTTCCAAAACTTTATTTACAGCCACAGCCATTGAATCATACCCCCGTTGATGTTTAATTATTTTTAACAATGCGCGCAAAGTCCAAAAATCAGGACGCAAATCAGACAAATCAGGATGCCCCAACGCGCCAACAAATGTAATCTTTTTTATTCCTAATTTTCGCGCCATACGCACCGCAGGCCCCGCCCCACCCAGTCTGATTACCATATCAGGATTTAAACGCGGGTCATAAAAATTCTTTAGCCCTATGACAAACACATCCCAGCCTGCGCGTTTCAGCGCATCACGCGTCAAGAACGGTAAATCCAACGCACCTGCAATAACTGCTATTTTTTTATCTGTATTTTTGTTTTTCATAATTACTATGGTACGCATAAAACAGACTGGAATCAAGTTGCAATTTATGATAAAATCAGTAAAAAGAAATAAAAATATCAGGTAAAAAAATGAAAAAAATATCATATGCAATATCATTGACAGCTGTTTTAATTGCGTCGAACGCATTTGCTGAATACAGCGACCAAAAATTTAAAGGCGAAGTTTTAACGGGTCTGGACATCGCAACAGTTCAAACAGTTGTTGAAGAAGAACCAACCCCTGCCCCTGGCGAACTGGGCGTTGCAGTATATGAAACAGCGGACGCTGTTAACCCTGATGATATGCAAATGTTTATCCCAACATCAATGTATGTGCGCATGGGGGGCGGATTAAACCTGGGATTTTTGACTGATTCTGCGGATTATTTTGGATCAACGCGCGCCACGAAATCAAACAGTTATACCACACAAATTGGTCTGGGCTGGAATTTATCATCATATGTACGCACAGAAATTGATTTTCAACACATGACCCTGAATTTCAAAGATATGCCAAAACAATCTGCAAACTATAATACAGTTGGTGGCACATTGTATTTCGACTTTGCGCGTCGCTATGTACAAACTGGCGACATTACCAAACGCCGCACATTTGTGCCATTTATGGGATTAGGTGTTGCATTTGGCGCGTATGGGTTCCAAGGCGCAAATGGTGCAGACGGCGCAGTTATTGCGGCACCACGTGCAACATTGGGGCTGAACATCGCATTAACCGATTTAATAGGTGTTGACATTGCATACCAGTATCAGATGATGATTGGCAACGGCTTTGGTTGGGACGCATCAAACGGCGGCGTCAACAGCATCAGCAATATAATCGCCAGTGTTCGTGCTAATTTCTAAGGTTTGGGGGATACAAAAATGAAAACAAAATTTTTATTACCATTATTATTAATTGCATTACCTTTTTTTGAATCAAATGCGGGCATAATTTACCGCGTTGAACAAACCAAGATATCTGAAACCGATTCGTTTGAACAAACATTGGCACAGCGCCGCCGTTTTTACATTGGCGGGATGTATAATTATTCCATGTGGTCTGATTATACCAACGACCAAAACATCAAATTAAGCGGCAAAAACGCATCTTCATTTGAATTGGTGGCGGGCGTTCGCGCAACAGACACTTTCAGGGTTGAAGCGAACTATGTCAAAAACGATGCAAAATGGGACACATTGTCGTTTACATCTAACACAGCATTTATAAACGCAATTTTTGATGCGCGCATTGATGGTCTGTACAGATTATTCCGCACACAAGCATTTGTACCGTATGTCGGTGCAGGCGCGGGTCTGGCGTGGAACGACAGCGATAATGGCATAAAAATGGACAGCAATACATCATTTGCCATGGCGGCATTGGCGGGTGTTGGCGTTGAATTCAACGACATATTTGCACTGGATTTCGGATACAGATATACATATATATTTGACGCATCGACCAATACAGTTTCTGACTTTTCGCCATTTGCACACACATTTCGCGCAGGCGCACGTGTTCATTTTTAACGGGTGAAAAAATAATGAAAACCTGTCCACTGTTTGGCAAATGTGGCGGCTGTAAATATGATTTTACATCCCCAGATTATCGTGAAAAAAAATTGGCGACATTGCGTGGCGTCCCCACAACAGATGATGCAATCTGGGTCGCGCCTGGCACACGCAGACGGGCTGATTTTTGCTTTGCGCCAAATGCGTTTGGTTTTTTTCAGGCCCAATCTAAAAACATAGTGCCAATTACAAATTGTCCAAACCTGTCTGAAAAGATAAATAAGATTTTACCACAAATGGCGGCATTACCATGGAGCTGTGCGGGCGCCTGTTTAATAACCGAGTGTGAAAACGGCATCGACATTGCAATAACATCAGATGTACCGTATTTTACCAACGAATTTCGTATGGCAGCAAACGAATTGCCTGCTATACGCATAACCTGGAATGACAAAGTTATAAAGCAAACTGCGACCCCACAAATAAAGTTCGGGGATAAAACAGTTGATTACCCATCAGGTGCTTTTTTACAACCCAGCATTGTTGGCGCGGACACGCTGCGCGAATTGGTAAAGAAGCATACGCACAATTATTCACGCGTGGCAGATTTATTTTGTGGGCTGGGCAATTTTACATTTGCGACCAACGCAACTGGATTTGATATTGTTGGTACAGGCGTGACAAGGAATTTATTCACACATCCATTAACCGTCGGTATGTTGAATCAGTATGATTGTGTGATAATGGACCCACCACGTGCAGGCGCAAACGCACAATGTCGCGAATTAATTCGCAGCAATATTAAACGCATAGTATATATATCGTGCAATCCAAACACATTTAAAAGCGACGCGGAAATCTTGAGCCGCGGTGGATACGAACTAAAAACATTGATACCCGTGGACCAATTTTGTGGCAGCGCACATTGGGAAATATTTTCTGTATTTGAAAAATAAAATTTTATATTGCAAAAAATCGTAATATTCAACAATAGAAAGGCAGCGGCAATTGTTATCGCAACACCTACTATGAATACGGATTTATTTGTGGCACATCAATCGAAGATGACACAAAATGCGGCGGTAAAAAGGCCAAGAATTTAAAAAATCCCCAAACGGGGATTTTCTCAAGCGGCTTTCTTTGCTTCTTTTAACTTTTCCACGGGCGCCTTGGTACCACGGACAACATCAGCATCAATGATAATTTCAGCCAAATCATCTTTGTCTGGTGCATCAAACATAGGTTGCATCAAAATGCGCTCCAAAATACTGCGCAAACCACGAGCCCCTGTTTTACGCGCAACCGCCATTTTTGCAATTTCGCGCAAACCATCATCTGTGATATTCAATTTAACATCGTCCATCGCCAACATTGCAGTAAACTGTTTTACAATCGCATTTTTTGGTTCTGTCAAAATTTTAACCAATGCGTCTTCATCCAATTCTTGCAAAGTCGTAATTACCGGCAATCGACCAATTAATTCTGGAATAATGCCAAATTTAACCAAATCTTCTGGTTCAACATCTTTCAAAAAGTCTTTTGATTCGCGTTCAGCCTTGGATTCTACATGCGCCCCAAAACCAATGCCGCGTCTTTCACATGTACGATTACCAATAATTTTGTTCAGCCCATCGAACGCCCCGCCACAAATGAACAAAATCTTGCTGGTATCCAATTGAACAGTCGCTTCGCCTGGATGCTTGCGCCCTGCGCCACCGGCCGGCACATTTGCAACAGTACCTTCGATTAATTTTAACAAAGCCTGTTGCACACCTTCGCCAGACACATCACGTGTCAAAGATGGGTTTTCAGATTTGCGCGAAATCTTGTCGATTTCGTCGATATAGATAATTCCACGACTGGCGCGTTCAACATCAAAATTCGCATTTTGCAACAAACGCGTTAAAACGCTTTCCACATCATCGCCAACATAACCTGCTTCGGTCAATGTTGTAGCGTCCGCAATCGCAAATGGCACATCCAGAATGCGCGCCAATGTTTGCGCGATCAGGGTTTTCCCAGTACCTGTTGACCCAATCAGCAAAACATTTGATTTTTGAATTTCAACATTATTTGCCAACGCGACACTATGGCGCTTAAAGTGGTTATAAACCGCCACTGCCAGGGTACGCTTTGCCGCATCTTGTCCAATAATATATTCATTTAAAAATTCATATATTTGCGATGGCGTTGGTAATTTTTCTGCATCTTTGCTGACTTCACGACGATTATCATCTGCCATAATATCATTACACAGATTGATACATTCATCGCAAATGCAAACATTACGACCGCTGACCAGTTTTTTTACTTCATACACAGCCTTGCCACAAAAACTGCAAAACTGCTGATTATTATCCGGGCTTTGTGTTGTTTTATCGTCGCTCATTATCCATCCCCAAGATTTTTAAATTATTTTCTTTCCAAAATACCGTCAATCAAGCCGAAATCTTTAGCCTCGGTCGGGTTCATCCAATTATCACGCTCCATCGCATCGAACAGTTCTTTTTCTTTGCGACCTGTGAATTCCGACATTTGTTTAATAAGGGTCTTTTTATTTTTTTGATATTGCGCCATTCTGATTTCCATATCAGTAATTTGCCCTTCGGCGCCGGCCAACGGCTGATGAATCATAATCTGGGTATTTGGCAAAACAAAGCGTTTGCCTTTTTCACCCGCCGCCAACAGCACAGAGCCCATAGACGCAACCAACCCCATACCAATTGTTGATACAGGCGCCTTGATATACTGCATAGTATCCATAATCGCCCAACCCGCAGACACATCACCCCCAGGGCTGTTGATATACATAGAAATATCAGCATTTGGATTTTCAGATTCCAAAAATAACAATTGTGCCACAATACTGTTTGCCATTGTTGGTTCAATCTGACCATTAACCATAACAATTCTGTCACGCAATAAACGCGAATAAATATCAAAAGAACGTTCACCACGTGGCGACTCTTCGATAACCATTGGAATAAGTGCCATAATAAAATCCTTTATTTTCTGTGAAATTATATCACATTTTTCATCGGTTCGCAAATTTAACATATATATAATAAAAAACCATAAAAAAACAACCCCTGCAAAAAACATTGACAAATGACAATTTTATACTATATTTAATCCACTATGACACACACACCTGGATTTTATTTGATAGAAGCTGAACGCGCACGCGCAGCCCGTAAAGACACCGAAAAACGCATTGAATTGGCAAAAAAATGTCGCGGACAAGCACAGCAATTATTAGAAACAGTAAAAAAATCTGGCTATAACCCGGCCGCTTTTAACGAGGCATTACGCAACCTGTTTATGCGCAAAGACGCCGTATCTGAGGCATTTAAAATGTTGGACGCCAATCGCAACGATTACAGTGCCGCCCAATCTAACAGTTTTTTAATGGGCGAAACATTGGTCGACTTTGCCGAAGAATTGGCTTATTTAGAAATAAAAATTAAACAAAGATAACAAAAAACCGCCAATTGGCGGTTTTTTTATTTTCAGACAAATTATTATTTATCCAAAGCAGCTTTGATTTGGCTGGCTGGAACAGCACCTGGGAACGCCTGTTCATTGATAATCAAGAACGGTGTGCCAGAAATTTCGAACTGTTGTGCCAAGTCACGAACATTTTTCAATTCGCGTGCAACAACTTCGCCATTCATATCTTGTTTCAGCTTTTCTGTATCCAAACCTGCTTCTTTTGCAAATTTCATAATATTGCTTTCAATTTCTTTTGCTAATTTTGCAGGATCTTCTGACTTGCCCTGTGGACGATATTCACGTGTCATAATCATATCAACCAACTTTGCAGCTTTGTCATTGCCCTGTAATTTAGCAGCAATCATTGCGCGTGCTGGTGCGTCACTCATTACACCATGGATAGAGAAGTTTTTGATAACAACGCGAACATCATCACGTTCTGACAAAACGCTTTCCAATTCACCATGTACACGACGGCAATAGCCACAAGAAGCAGCAGTCCATACATAGATTGTTTTTTCAGCAGATTCATTACCCAAAATTGGCGCATCTGCACTCATTTCATCGGCGTGTTCACGAACATATTTGCGAACCAATTTATTTTTTTCAGCCTGCTGTTTTTCCTGCATGCTTTCAACCATTTCTTGAATGATAGACGGGTTTACATCAACCAAGTAAGTTGGGACAACCAAGCGGCAAACCGCACCAGCCATCAACAACCATGCAACAACATTAATTGCTTTTTTTGTGTATGAAATATCTGCAGCCTTTTTTGCATTCTGTTTTACCAGTTTGCCAGAAAAGACATACAATGCGATACCCAATACCAGTACCAAAATTGTCCAAGTCATGTTTTTCTCCTTTTCTGTTTGAACAAGACAACAATAGCAAATCCACAGAAAATCGCAAGGAATAAATACGATTATTTTAACAGTTTTCGCATCACAGGCATTTGTATACCCTGCCCCACACATACAGCATCCAAAAAACGTCCCGTCACAGTCAAATCCACTGGCAATTTATACAATTTATTTATATATGGCGCAGCGCATACATCACACACCGCACGCCCAGTTCGCGGCGATAAAAAGTTTAAATTGTCAGTCGTCCCACACCCAGAACACCGGCTTAAATCCAAGGCATACCCTAATTCACGTAATAAATTAATTTCCCACTTTAAATATGCAGCATCATCAAACAACAAATTTCGAAGCAAACAAAGCGTATCGTCATACAACTGTGCATACGATTCGCGTTCCGGCAATAACGCACACAACAAATCAAACGCAGAATTAGCACGCATCAACACAGAACTTTGTGTCATCAATGGCGCTACTAAATTTTTCTCTGCCCCCCAATGAAAGACCCCCAATTGCGAATCCAGCCGCGCGTTCCACACACAGCCACCAATTTGTCCAACCAACGGTTTGTTGATTTTGGCAACATTTGCGCCCCGCAACATTCCAACCAGCACACCAAAGTCGCGTGTAAAAATACGCGCAACCGAATCGCGTTCACTGAACGGTTTAATACCAATTAAGATTCCATCAGATTCCAATTTCATACGAATCGTATTATAAACAAAAAACCGCCAAATGGCGGTTTTTTTTATTTATTTAAAACATCAACCACTTTAACTTTGAACACAACAGGTTTTCCTGCTAAACCTTCTACATATTTTTCGGGGAAAGTGATATTAACATCACGCTCTTCACCTTCGGCCATACCAACAACCTGTTCTTCAAAGCCAGGTACAAACATACCGCTACCCAATTTCAATTCAAAATTTTCAGCTGTACCACCAGGGAATTGAACACCATCCAAAAAGCCCGCAAAATTAATAACAACTGTATCACCATTTTCTGCAACAACTTTCGAATCGCAACCTGTCAAACCGACAACAGACAACAAACCCAAAACAGAAACAATTTTTTTCATTTTTCACCCCTTTCTTTTTATTTGTTATAAACACACCTGAAACCATATTCACGCATTGTTGTACCTTCTGCCTCTATCCTATAATCAAAATAAGGCGTTGGGCGCATAACATCAAACGATGGAGCATCGTACACCATTACAATACTGTCCGCATTACGACCACAAATACGTTTCATTTCATAATCTGCAACCGCAGCCAGAACAGAACGCGCATCACCATCGATATCCATACCATCTGCATTTTGCATCATACGCAGACGCATTTCACGCATATCAGTATTACCCAGCAAAATTTCAACACGCACCATTGTACCCTTATATTCTTGCCAACGAGTTTCTTTGCGCGAAGTATTCCAACGATTACTGGTTTGTTCTTTTTCTGCCGCAGTTTTCGGTTTAAACGAATCGATATTAGAATATTGATTGTTTGCCTGCATAAATTCACTGGTGCGTTCATTATACAGCGGCGCATCTGCGCCACCCTGTGCAAAGTCTTTTTCATTGTATGGCATTGTGTTATCTGTTGCACAACCCACCAAAGTCAAGACCGACAATACTGCGAATAAAAATTTTGATTTCATATGTATCTCTCTTTTTTTTTAATTTTATCAAATAAACTGTTTTGATTCAAGTCAGGATTTATGATAAAATCATATTAATGGCAAACATAGTTCTAGAATCTTTATTAAAACCATTGGAAGAATATTATTCGCCGTCATTCGTCGAAGAAATTGCGATTAACCGCGCAGGCGAAGTATGGATGCGTCTGCACGGCGCGCGCGTTCCATGGGTTTCACACAAATCAGAAACTTTAAGCAAACAGTACTTGGTTGATTTAATACATACTGTGGCAAATATATATGACCGCCCATTTAATCCGACACACGGCATACCTGTCGTTTACGCAACACTGCCTGGCAACCATCGTTTTTCTGCAATTGCGGGTCCAAATGTTCAATACGACGAAGATGATGTGACGGGTGGTGTGGCTATGAACATCCGTGGTGGCGGTGTACACGAAACCAGTTTTGAAAATTATCATCTGCGCCGTGGGGAAAAATTATTAAAGGTTAAACCACGCGAAAAACAACGGCCAGACGACCCGTATGAACGTCTGATGACTGCAATCAATGATGGCAGTCCTATTTTAATCAGCGGCGCAACTTCGACCGGGAAAACAACCTTTTTAAATCATATGTTAACCTTGATTAATCAAAACAGTCGTGTTATAACCGTTGAAGACGCACGTGAAATCCGCGTCCCCCAGGCGAATCGGGTTCACTTTGTTTTATCGCGCACGGAACAAAACAACGACTTTAACTATGCGCGCCTGTTAGACTTGGTTGTTCGCATGACACCTGATGTAATTATCGGCGGGGAAATATCAACAGACAATGCGGCTGTTTTATGGGAAATGCTGGGCACTGGGCACGATCACTTCTATACGACAATCCACGCCGAAAGTGCCGAGGCAGCATACGCTGCATTCGCGGACCGAATTTTACACACACAGCCTGCATACGATCGCACAGATCTAATTGCAGAAATGAAAAAGAAAATACGTGTTGTTCAACTATCGCGTGACGGCGCACTGCGCGCTGTGACCGAAGTTGTATAAACACAACAAAAACAAAGAATAAAGGAAAACTATGACTCTTGAAAAAATTACCGCAGGGGCAATGCCACCAAAACAAATGAACGCCATTATCGAAGTACCCGAAGGCGGCTATGTTAAATATGAAATTGACAAAGAAACAGGTCTATTAAAAGCAGACCGTATATTGCACGCTCCGATGGCATATCCTGCAAACTATGGTTATTTTCCTGGCACATTGGGCGATGACGGCGACCCATTGGATTGCGTTGTTGTCTGCAACGCACCACTGCGTCCTGGTATTTTAATTGAAGTCCGCCCGATTGGCGCCCTGTTAATGGAAGACCAGGCTGGTGGTGACGAAAAAATCATCTGCGTTCCACTGGACAAAGTCGACCCATTTTATACAGAAACAGAATACATTGACCAATTGCCGGCGATTTTGCGTTCTAAAATAAAATATTTCTTCCAACATTACAAAGACCTGCAACCAAATGCGTGGTCCAAAGTACTGGGGTGGGCAAATCGTGAATCTGCCGACAAAATTATCGCGGACAGTATTGACAGATATTGGGCACACAAACGCGGCGCACAATAAAAAAAACTTGCGTTCAAACAATTGGTTCGTATAATCACAAGACTAATTTAAACCAAGGGGTATTTATAATGGCATCATATATTGCAAATGATATGCGTGTGGGCTGGGTTATTTCACACAATGGCAAACGTTATTCCGTCACATCTATTACCAAGGTTAAACCTGGCAAAGGCGGCGCATTTGTCCAGGCAGACCTGCGCGACATTGATTCGGGCAACAAAGGTGGCGACCGCTGGCGCGCCGAAGACAAGGTTGAAAAATTGATGGTCGAAGATTTTGATTGCCAATATTTGTATGCAGACGGCACAGACGCGTTCTTTATGAACCTGTCTGATTATGAACAATTTACAATGCCGGTCGATTCATTAGGCGAATCAATGAAATTTTTGGCCCCTGAAATGGTTGTAAAGGCCAACTTTGTTGAAGGTCAACCAGTATCTATTTCATTGCCAAAAACAGTTGTTGCAACCGTTGAAGAAACAGAACCTGCATTAAAGGGCCAAACAGTATCCAGCAGCGGCGGCAAACCTGCGATTTTGGATAACGGCGTTCGTGTCCAGGTACCATTGTTTATCGAACAAGGTGAAAAAATTGTTGTTAACACCGAAACATTGGAATATGTTGAACGCGCAAAATAAAATTTAAAATAAAAAAATCCCCGTTTGGGGATTTTTTATTTACACCATCCTGCCCTGCGGCCACCGTTATATTTTCGTGCTAATTTTTTATCAACCAATACATCACCCAAATCGCGACCATCAGGCAAAATTACATTAGCATCGATACGCCCCAAATATTTATCGTCTTTGATATTTTGCAAATCAACAACTGAACCTGTCGGCAACAAATCTGTCACATATTCTTTGGCTTGATTTGCCAAATCAATTTCACGCGCGCATTCGCCGCTCATCTCTGGCGTATCCACATTTATCAAACGCACACGGACCGTAATACTGATATCATCTTCCAACTTTACAGCCGCAGCAAATGTATCACCATCTAATACATAGTCAACAACCGCAGGGACGGCATTCGCTGTCCCATAAAATAAAACACAAAACAAAGCACATAAAATTTTATTCATAACAACATTATAACCATAACATAAAAAAGACGCAAATTTTTGCGTCTTTTGTTTTTTCAACCCTGATACAGTTTATAACTTTTCGATATAATCAACATCTATTTCTGTTTTGAAAATCCCTCTGTCAACATCACCATATAATTTGACAGTATCGGTTGCTGACACAGTTTGACCACGCCACGCGTCATCATCTATCTCAACAGTGATGGAACCCGTCCCGTCTTCAAACAAGAATTTATCATCTCCCATACGCTGGACAATTTTTCCTTTTACTATCACAGGCACATCATCACGCATTTCATTTACCTGCTTTACCGTCACAATTGTTTCATTGCCCGAAACAAAACCGCCCTTGGTATTTGTTGTTTGAACCACGGGTTGTACCACCGCAACGACCGTTTCTTCAAATTCTGCAAATGCGGCACCTGTTGCCAACATCGCACCAATTGCAAATACTGATATTTTTTTCATATTTCCCCCTTGCTGGTTAATCAAAAAGATTATACCACGACAAAAAAATGAATTATACAGGAACATTATCAAACGGTTGACAAAGTGTTTGTTTGTACTATATTTATAGTGTGAGGGCGTAGTCCCCACGAAAACGGAGAAAAAATGACGCTGTATAACAGATTTTTATCGCTGATTATGTCTTGTGTGCTTTTATGCACGCCTGCTTTGGCACAAACAAATAATTGTGCCAGCGAAATATATCGCCGTCAAAATCCAGACAAATGCTCTATCACACACAAAACGTCTTTTGCAACAGGCGCATTAGTCGCAGGTGGCGCAGCAGCGTTTATTGGTGGCACAATCGCATTATTATCCGGCACATCGTCCAGCGGCGATTCTACAACCGCGCCCGCGACCACAACATTATCCACAACCAGTCGCGATTCTTATAACGAAATTGGCAACGATATCGATATGGCACGTGTTGCGACAATGACAAACCAAACAAATTATATTCGCAACGCCACACAATATGACGAAATTCGTCTGGGTTATTCTTTGGCACGCGGTTTTACAGGACGCGATTCAACAATCGCAGTTTTTGATTCCGCCGCGACAACATGGCACGGTAAAAATGTTGCAGCAATCGCATCTGACCAAGTTGCCCCGAACGCAAACATCAATTCATATCAAATCACAAACGATCAAGACAAATTCAAATCTTTTTATGAAATCGGAGACACAATCAACAGCGCCCAAAACGCAAACATTTATAATTTCAGTTGGTCGGCATCAAACTCCTATGCCAACCAAGTTTATTCACGCACACAAATAGAACAGATGACTGACGCACATTTTATAGACGCATTAACAAACGCAGCTGTCACACATGATGCTATCTTGGTTTGGGCCGCTGGAAACGAATTTCACAGTCAATCCAGTGCGTTATCTGCCCTGCCCCGCGTTGTACCAGAATTAAACGGCCACTTTGTAAATGTAGTTGCATGGGACAACAACACAGGCGCGCTGGCTGAATTCAGCAACGCGTGTGGCGTCACCAAAGATTACTGCATAACAGCCCCCGGCGCTGGTCTTAAATCTTCCGAATCCAGCATATCACTTAACGGCACCAGTTTTGCTGCCCCAATTGTTTCAGCAGCAATTGCAGTCATTCGCGAAGCTTTCCCATATATGAAATCAAATGAAATTACAAACCTGCTGTTCGCAACTGCACGCGATATCGGCGCAGCAGGCGTTGACGAAATATACGGTCACGGGATGTTAGATATGGAACGCGCAACACGCCCTGTTGGTGCACAAACAATTCCTATGAACAATGGTGGCAACACCCCAATGCAAACGGCACGCGTCAGCGGAACAATCGGTCAACAAATCAAATCAGCGGATATAAAGTTTTCTTTTGTCGACTCGTTCGGTCGTTCATTTGAAACAAATATGAACGACAACATTTCCGTCAAAAATCGCGGTCTGGGGTTTGAACGCCTGCGTGAAGACGAATTAAAAACTGCAAAACTTGGCAACACTGAAATCGGCTTTAAGCAGACAGATATGTTATCAGCATCAGGATTTTTGAAAACAAATGAAAAAACATTATTAAGCTTTATCGGTCACAGCGATGAAATCCGAATCGGCAACGGCAGCGTGTTTTTCAACACAACATTTGGTGTAATGAAACCACGAACCACCCCAGATTCAATGGTATCAGGATTTTCAAACCTGTACACAGCATCTGTAAAAATTGGCGCAAAATATAAAGATTTGACATTATCAGTTGGCACCCCAGACACAATTATTCATGGCAACATGTACCTGAACACATCTAATGGACGCGCTGATGACGGAAGATATTTATTTGCACAACATTCAATTGATATGGCAAGCGCCCCATCAATAGAATATAGCATATCTTACAAATTTATGACAGCGGGTTTTGTCGACAATCCGATTGGCACAGACGAAATTTATATGCTGGCAAAAACCAAATTCCAATTTTAAAAAAGCCTTGCATTTTTGCGCCATAATTGCTCAAATAAAAAAAGAGAAAATAATAAAAAAAACAAAGGAAGCGATTATGGCAGGCAGCATTAATAAAGTTATACTTGTTGGCAATATTGGACAGGAACCTCAGGTTCGCACAATGGGCAACGGTCAAAAAGTTGTCAGTTTTTCATTGGCGACATCGGATCGTTGGCGCGACCGTGCAACCGGCGAACAAAAAGAACAAACAGAATGGCATCGTGTTGTTGTCTTTAACTCAAACTTGGTTGAAGTTGCGGAACGTATGTTGCAGAAAGGCACAAAATTATATATCGAAGGTTCTTTGCGCACACGCAAATGGCAAAATCAATCTGGGGCAGATGTCTTTACAACCGAAGTTGTATTGAATCAATTCGCAGGTCAGATGGTTATTTTAAGCGGTGCCAAAACAATGGATGGCACATCTGGTGATTTTGGCGGTGCACCTGCACCACAACCACGCGAAGAAATATCTGTATCTGAAATTGGTGACGATATTCCATTTTAAATCTAAACGCCCAATTGGGCGTTTTTTTATTTGACCCAAACGGACTTTAATCCTATTATTTTCCTGTACAAAACAAAGGACAGGAAAATGAAAAAAATGTTAGCTATCAGCACAATCGCAATCTGCACAGCCACAACCGCAAACGCCGGGTGGTTTTCTGATTTGTTTTCCAAAAAAGAAGCAGAACCACAAACATTACAAGAAGCATGCGATTTGGAAAAAATCAAATCTGTATGTCCTGAAATAATACTGGGCGAAAAAACATTGCTGGAATGTTTGACAGATAATATTAAAAGCGTTTCTGACAAATGTATCACATATGTAAAAAAATCTGTCACAGAAAACAGCGCAGAAATTACAGAATACACAAACCAAATTAAATCGGTCGCCACAGAAAAAACAGATGCAGCAAAAACAGACGCTGCCACAACCAAAGAAACAATCAAAAACACAGTTTCTGAAAAAATCGATGCAGCCAAATTAGAACTGGCAAAAAAATTAATCGCCAGCACATCTGAACAATAAAAATCCCCCGTTTGGGGGATTTTTTTTACTCTTTAAACAAACGCGCCGGGTCAACAGCACTATTACCACGCCTTACCTCCAGATACATTTCTGGTTTATCTGGATTCATACGACCAATTGGTTCGCCAGCCAAAACCTCTTGCCCCAAGGCAACATCAATATTACCTAAATTTGTCATAACAGTATTATACCCATTTTTATGTGACATAATCACAACGCGCCCAAACCCACGGAAACTGTCTGCAAATTTTATAACCCCATCCGCTGGCGCCATCACCAACGCATCACCACGCGTACGCACACGCCACCCGTCAGACTTTAACCCCAGCGCGGTCTTTTCACCGAACCGAACAACCACACGTCCCCGCACGGGCAAATTCAGTTTACGACGCGAAAAACTGGAATCTGCCGACATTTCCGAACTGCCAACGCCCGCAGACAATTCAGAAATACTTTTTGCGCGCGCAGACAATTCACTTAATTTTTTCTGCAGCGCCGCCTGTTTTGTCTTTAACTTTTCGTTTTGCGCGCTGCGCGTACGCAACAATTTGTCTAATTCAATTTTTTCACGCGTATATTTTTTGGCAGTCCTGTCCAATTTTTCTTTTTCGGCTGCCCGTTCATCGCGCACCTGAGCCAAGTCCTTGATTTTTTCTTCGGCACGGCTAATTTGTTCATTTAACTGTTCAGCGGCACCCGACAATACCGCAGACATCAAGACATAATCACGCATATCTTCACTGTCGAAATTCGGGTGTGATGCCACAAACAAAATCCCAGACGCAGCATCCGCAACACGCGCTTGATTTTTTTTCAACTCGACACTATTTTTTTCAATTTTTTCATCCAAATCTGCAATTTTTTTTACCAACGCACTGCGTTCATCTTCCAACGAAGATACCTTGTCCGCAGTTTTCACCAATTGTTTTTTTGTTTTTGCGACATCCCGTTCAGATGTTTTAACCTGCTGTTCCAATTTTTTATTTTGCTGTTCGGTCTGCTTAATTTGCGCATTTATTTTTGACAACTCAGTTGCGGCATATCCATTATGCCCCACACACAAAATAAAAAAAGACAACAACACAATTATAAATCGCATACTTGTATATTATCAAAAAGTAAACCAAGTTGCAAACAATGTCTAATTTTGATACACTGTATCTCAACACGGAGGGAACAAATGGAAAAACAACAAGACCCAAACACGCCGATTAATTCTATATCGTCATTTTTCGCACTGGCGCATATGCTGTGCGAAGGATACCTGTATACATTGAATACCCCAATATTAATTAATTCTGGAAACAAACAGTATTCATTCTGTGTAGCATTTGACAAAAAAACAGAACAAATTTGGTTGGCAACATTTGGTGCACCAACATCTGTTATTGAAACAGTTGCACAAAAAACAAACGACATAATAACTGAAACATTGGATTTAAAATTAAACATCAACATCATAAACATTGCTGACATCGACAAACAAAAATTATTATCGCTGAACAAAAAATTGGCACAAAACAATACAACAGTTATGTATTTCAGCGATATGAACCAGGCATACAAACACCTGATTAAAATAAATCCATCACATAATTTTCCGGACAACGAAACAGTTGAAGCCTGCTGGAATTATATGGATACAGTAATCAATTATATCAATCAATCAAAATAAAAAAACAGGGCATCGCCCTGTTTTTTTTATTTTCTTATAACTTTCAAGAAAGTCTTTTTTCCTTTTTGAACCATATATTCGTCCGCCGGGGATACAACATATTTTATATCAGTTATTTTATCCCCATCGATTTGAACACCACCCTGTTCAACCATACGACGCGCTTCAGACTTTGACGGGAACAAGCCTGTTGCAACCAAGAAATCTAAAACCCCCATATCGCCTGACATTTCGATTTCAGCACTTGGCACATTCGACATATCCGCCCCACCACCAAACAACGCAGCCGCCGTATCAACTGCAGATTGTGCCAAATCATGCCCATGAATCAATTTTGTCACTTCAAAAGCCATACGTTTTTTCGCAGCGATAATATCAGCCTTGCACATAGATTTAATTTCATCCATTGGAATATCTGTAAACAACGACAATAACAGTTCTGTATTTTCATCAGCCGTGTTGTAAAAATACTGATAGAAATCAAACGGTGTCGTCTTGTCGCGCGCGACCCACAATGTACCCTTTTCTGTTTTGCCCATCTTTTTTCCGTCTGCAGTCATTAACAACGGTGATGTCAAACCATATATTTCTGATTTTGCATTGCCTTGTTCCAGATTCATTTTTCTAAACAACTCGGTCCCTGCGACAATATTTCCCCATTGGTCGCTGCCGCCAATTTCCAGCACACACCCCTTGTCATTATATAAATGCACGAAATCATACGCCTGCATTGGCATATATCCCATTTCCAAGAAAGTTAATCCACCATTTTCACGACGACGCGCATAAGCCTCGCTGGCCAACATAGTATTTACATTGAAATGCACACAAACCAATCGCATAAAATCAACATATGTAAATTTATTTATCCAATCTGCATTATTGACAATTTCTGTCCCTGGCAACACGAAATGACCCGCTAATTGTTTTACTTCTTCCAAGTTATGTTGCACCTGTTCTTTGGTCAACATTTTACGCATATCAGATTTTCCTGTTGGGTCGCCCACCAAGCTGGTTGCACCACCAATAACCAAGATTCCACGATGACCTGCATTTTGCAAATGTCGAAACATACGCAATGCAAAAAAATGTCCAATATGCAGACTATCCGCAGTTGGGTCAATACCTAAATAAAAGGTTATTTTTTTATCCCCATTTAACAAATTTTTTATTTGTTCTGGGTGAGTCATATCTTTGACAAATCCACGTTCTTGTAACATATCAAATAATTTCTGTGACATTTTAAAACCTTTTATTTTTCATACAACACAACAGATAATAACACCTATTTTTAAAACTTGCAAGGCGACAATCAAATAAAAAGCCCCGAACTTGGGGCTTTTATTCTTTTTAGAAATAACTGCGAATCTTTATCATTCCAGTTTGTGATGTATAATCCTGACGCAGCCCCAAATCATACATCAAAGATATTTCCATACCTTTATATCGCATATTCAACCCAATGCCAAATTCGCCACCCAATTCTGCCAAACCTTCGCCTGCAACAGCATATGACGAACCAACACCTGGGATAACAACTGTCGTTTCAGCATCATCACTGACGATATCGTATGTTGCGGCCGCACGCAGTTCTGGACGCAATTGGAAATTCTGACTGTTCTTTGCCAAGAACGAATAACTGAACCCAGCAACACCAGTCAAATAATCTGTATCCATCGCCTTGATTGTATTAACGCCATTTGAATATTCATCCTGTGATGTATGCAAATAACGCAGGCCCAAACTTGGTACAAAACCAGATGCAAATTCATAACCCGTTGTCATCTGGGCACCAAACATATCAACATCATATGCCGATTCCAGCATTATGCCGTATGGATTTGAATGTTCTGTATATTCAGACATAGTATACGCAAATGTACCATTCAAGAACCATTTGTTTGGCTTATACTGCCCATAAACAAACAATGTCTTGTTATCTACATCTGTATCACGGGTTGTCGAATGAACATCTGCGCTGTTATAGGCAAACCCTGCACCCAATGTATACTTTTTATCAATCAGCGTATCTGCACCAACAGCGAACCCACGTGTATAGCTGTGGAACTGTTCATCATATTTAGATTTATTAAACAGCCCCTGTATCCAGAACCCATTTTCCTGAGCCATTTCATCACCACCGGAACGGCCGCCACCATAATAAGAATAATAACCGCTGCCATATTGTGAAGTTGTATTACGAACAGATGGCAACGCCTGTGATGCACCGCCAGCCATACGCCCCGCCGCCAACGACAACACCTGGTTATGCGTTGCGGTCGCAACAGACTGAACAACAACATTGTCATCAGGATTCAATTTTGCAGATTCTTTTTCCAAAACATCTGTTTTGCCAGAATTCAACGCCTGCTGTGCCAACAGTGAAATTCTTTGGACATTTTTATCCGTTGAATTTGCCAAGCCAACCAATGTAGCCGCAGCCGATTCCGAAACGCCCGTATCTTTAACCAAGGTATCGATTGGCTTTGTCGAAACAACGACCCCATCTGCACCACGGTTTTCGACCAAATACGCTTTGCCTACATTTATTGTGATGTCGTTATCTTCGCTGAATATATTATAAGTTCCAACCGAAGAAACATCCAAATTAATTACGCCCGACCCTGTTATTTCACCAAACAATTTTCCATTATCACGAACATTGCTGTTTAAAACAGACGCATTAATCGTTCCATCAATGTTTATCAAAGATTGATTAACCGTAGCAGTCCCGATATTTAATACTGCACCACTGGCAATATCCAAAACGCCATCGCCCAAAATACCACCACTGATAGATGTTTCGCCACCTTCAATTTTTATTGCGCCATCATTATAAATATCGTTCTTGGATTTTCCTGCTGCATTACCCAAAAAGATGTTTTTACCACTTAAAACGATACCGGCGCCCGCTTCGTTATAAACGGCCCCACCTTTATCGCTGGCCTTGTTCCCGGTAAAGTTCACATTTTCCAAACGCATTGACGCAATATTTCCTGATTTGTCTGCATCACCATGGTTATAAATTGCGCCACCCGCCGTTGCCAGATTTTTTGAAAACGCAGTATCCGCAATATAAACCGCCGTCATATCTTTGACACTGCTGTACAGATAATTATCGATTGCGCCACCTGTTGTTTTTGCTTCATTTTCAACAAAATTTGATTTCAAGATATCCAAACGCGCATCTTTGTTATCAGCAATGTCTGCACCGAGTGTTGAAATTGCGCCACCGCGTAAAGCAGACTCGTTATCATCAAATGTGACATTTGTCAGTGTTGCCCCAGAAAACAACCCCAACGCACCCACATCACCTGCTGAATTATCGCGAAATACGGTGTTTGAAATCTCTGTCTTTACAGCACCAGTACCCGACACAACCGCACCAAAAGAACCAGCCGACTTATTTTCTGTAAAAGTCGCCCCATCAACTATCAAAGAACCACCATCGCCATTATAAATCGCACCGGCAGATTTTTTTGCGAAATTACCAATAAATTCACCGCCATTGATTTCTAATGTACCGGCATTATAAATCGCCCCACCATTTTCGCCCGCACTGTTTCCTGAAAAAGCAATTTTTCCATTAAATTCAACGGTATCATTATTGTATAACGCGCCCCCAAATCCATTTGCAGAATTGCCGCGAAAAACAGTATCACCATTAAACACAATTGAAGTTTTACCAATTGTGTCTCCTTTGGGCATTGCCACATTCCAAATTGCGCCACCGTTCATATCCGCTGTGTTATCAGCAAAAGTTGTCGCTCCATTTATAACAACTTCTGAATTTGCGGTCGCTCCATCAAAAGCCCGCGCCACAATTGCACCACCATGCGCACTGGATTTATTTGCAGTAAAAGTATTAATACTGCCCCGTTCACCAATAATCAAAGTGGTTGTATTGGTATTACCGCGATTATGTATTGCACCACCACCACTTTTGGTTGCGCCAATATCCGCCGCGATATTATTATCAAAAGTATTTACCGCGCCCCCAATTGTTAAATCGCCGGAATTAAAGATTGCGCCACCGTATCCTGCATCAGACTTGTTCCCTGTAAACACAATATTGGGCGCAACAAACTGTACTGTTCCACCGTTATCAAATGCACCAGCACTGCTAGCCGTACTATTTGAATCGAACAACACATTTCCAACCGTGTTTACACTAACATTCCCTGAATTTTTCAGTCCGCCACCATTAGTACCAATGTTATTTGAAAACAACATATCACCACCGGTTAACAGCACACTTCCCGCATTTACCAGCGCGCCATTAGACTTATTTGTGTTTTTATCAAACGCAACACCATCTGCGAACAAAACCGTCGCATTTGTTGCACTGTTTAACAATGTGCCAACACCCGTATTTTCAACAAAACTTGCTGCGCCATTAAACTTGACCATATCTGTTGCCTGGGCGATATAAACCGCAGATGCGCCACCTGCATTATTATTGGTAAAAATTGCCCCTTTTTCAAAAGTCGCATTTCCGCCCAATATCGCCAGCGCACCACCATTTTTTGTTGCGCTGTTATTATCAAACGACGCATCTGATTTGAACGCAACATCACCAGCAGACATAATTGCCCCGCCCTGGCTGGCAGACTGATTCCCTGTAAAACTTGCACCGGCATTAAAAACAATCATACCGTCACGATGATTAATCGCCCCACCACCAGAAAAAACACTGTTTGAAGATTTTGTCACCTTGTTTCCATCAAATTTGGCGTCACCGTTAAAAACAATATCCGGGGATTTTGCATCGCCCAATCCATAGTTAAATATTGCCCCGCCACCATTTGCGTTATTGGTGCTGTTATTAACAAAAGTTGATGCCCCGGCAAAAGTTATCTTGCCACCCTGGGTATATCCAGAACCGGTCAAAGAAGACAGCCACCCATTACCAATCGCGCCACCCATACCACCATTATTCAAAGAATTTCCAGAAAACAATGTCGCGCCATTAAATGTCAAAGAAACATCTGGCACATCTTGCATATAAAACACACCGCCATTATTCGCTGTTGTTGACGCAATGTTTTGCGCCACCAAATCTGTATAAGACGTATCTGTTGTAATCACTTGACGGCCGGTCACCGATTCCGCCATCGCAGGCAAAACCGCGAACACAGGCAAAACACTGCAAACCTTTAACAAATCAGATAAATTCTTTGGGCAAGACATAAAAACATCTCCTTTTTTAAAAAATCCTTCCTTATAGGAATTTGTACCACATAATAAAAAATTATCAACACAAAATATCACAAAAACACACTTGACAAACCGATTTATTGTACTATATTTAAATGTGAAATTTAAGGAGCAATAAACATGAAAAAGAAATTTCGTAAAGCACTTGGTATTATTTTGATTTCTGGCGGCGGTTTTGCAGCCCTGTTTGCTGCGGGAACAGACGACTATAAATTAGAAGCACAATCCCAAGGCATCAGCACCGAAGATTGCGCCAGCGACGAAACAATCGCAAAGACGGCACTTGCAGGCGGCGCCGCAATGCTGGTGGGTTTGGCGCTTTATAAATACGACGGCAAAGAACGTTAAAAAACGCCCCAACGGGCGTTTTTTAACACAACATTCGGCCTAAAACCTAACACCCCTATATTACTTTCGTTTTTTCTTTTGTTTGAATAAAACAGGCTCCACCCGCGCCGCAGCCCACCCCAGAAACATTGACACAATGATAATGATGCCAAAATAAGATTTTCGCAACATATCATTTTCCAGGAAATATTCTACTGTATCAAACACCAAAAAGACTGACCAAACCTCTACTACACAAACAAAACCCGTTATCAGCCGATTCTTTTTTTCAGTATTTGTACGCTTGTGCTTTAATGACTTTACAGCAAACCAGACACCAATCCATCCAATAACAAACATTATAAACGAAGCCACAACAGGCGCCCATTTATTTAACAGAACGATTCCTGTCAAATTTTTCACACCCAAAAAAAAGACATCAATCAAAGAAATACATACAACCCAAAACAAAAATTCTTGCCATCTTTTCATGTTTCTACCTTTGTTATTTATGTGAATTATATCACAAAAAAACAAGAAAGACAAAGCCCCCCACCTTTATTGGCGGGCTTGTCTATCTTGGTTGTGCTCGTCATGCAATTCGCGAGCCGAATTGATGGAATTTGGACAAGAGATTAGCAAAGTGATTAGACATTTAAAATTTCAAGAAATATGCACAGAAATAAAAAAATCTGGCAACTGCCAGCAACTTTT
Organism: uncultured Alphaproteobacteria bacterium; assembly: GCA_904502095.1. GTDB lineage: Bacteria > Pseudomonadota > Alphaproteobacteria > Rs-D84 > Rs-D84 > Enterousia. The sequence goes on along the minus strand of CAJGDG010000001.1, from coordinate 38,195 downwards.
ATTCTCTTCGCACTACAATTGTACACATTTGCAAACGGTTGTCAAGTTATTTATTTGTCAATCACTGCTTGACAACACATTGTTTATACATTATCTTGTAAATACAGCAACAAACATAAAGGAAACCAAATGAAAAAAACAATTCCGTTTTTTACCAAATTTTATTTTGTTGTCTTGTATATAGATAAAGACAACAAACCCAGTATTGCATATTCTGCATACAATATTTTCAATAAAAATAGAAATAAACAAAAATTTGCAGATATGCCAAAGTTACACTTCACTGACGTAAATAGTGCGAACCTATATTTGGCAACTAAAATCTACCCAAACATCGAATGGGACGCCTTTGTTGAAAATGTTACATTTGATTCTTCGGACAAACTAGAAGAACAAGAAATCGCAGTAACAGGTGTATCTCGTGGTGGTTCCGGAAATCAGTTTTATTTCTCTGACACAAAGAACCTAGAAAATCACTATTTTGGTTTTTATATGGCACGAGAACAGTTAGTTAGACGTGAAATTTTAGCGAAACACAAACAAACAAAAACAAAATAGTTCGAAAGTGGTGGTTTTTCACCACTTTTTTTATTTAAACTTTCGAACTCGGTGAAATTATTAGCATCCAAACAAAAACCCGCCTTTGTTGGTGGGGTTGTTTATCTTGGTCGGCCGCAGCTGGATTCCCTCGGCATAAAAATGCCTGCGGGGCATTCGTTAGCACTCGAACTGCACTTTGTTTGTTCTCGCTTACTCATTGTCGAACCAGCGCAACAAATTTTGTTGCATGATACAAACCAACGCACCACAGAACCAAAAATTAAACCCGTCTTGTGACGGGTTGAATTTTTGGTTGGGGCAGCTGGATTCGAACCAACACCGACGGAGTCAGAGTCCGGAGTTCTACCGTTAAACTATGCCCCAAGCACCGCGGATTATAAGGCTTTTTTATTTTCAATGCAAGTAGAAAGTTAATACTCGTGTAAAAAATATGTAAAATTTTTTGCAAAACGAAAGCACTTTTACACATGTAAAATATGTATTTAATATGTACAAAAACAACTGCCATCGCCTTGATTTTACATTAAAACCGCCACTTTTCCAACACTTTTAATTTTGCCAGACCATTGTTCCGCTAGTCCGCCGGTCTGGAAAACACTCAAAAGAACACTACTTTTTAATAAAAAAGACGACCAAAAGGTCGCCTTTCATATTGTTTTCTTATTATTTTTTTATCTGAACAAAATCCATATCAAGTACAATATCAGATGTCGCAAATTCAGGCGCATCTACATATTTTATACCCGATGGGACAACACTACCCACATTTATCAAATCTGTTTCGCCTGTACGTAAGATATCACAGATTTGTGCTGGCGCAGATATTGTTATGGATAATACAGGTGTTTTCTGAGATTTGCCATTTTCAGATTTTGCACCACGAATATCTGAAACAACTTTTACTGTTGAATCATATAAAACACTATCATCTGCGGTTATGCCAACAAAGTCTTCTTCCATAATCCACGATTGGTTGTGTAAAGATTTTTCACTTGTTCCCCATGGTCTAGATTGAAAGATTTCTTCGGTAATAAACGGACAGAATGGTGCAAAATGCTTTACAAATACATCAATCGTGAACATCAGTGTCGCAATTGCAGAAGAACTATCATCTGAATACGCACGGGTCTTTACTATTTCTAAATAGTTATCACAAAAATTCCAAAAACGTGATTCCATTACATCCAACGCGGTTGCATAATCATAATCATTGAATGCACGTGTTGCCATTGCAGACGCATCCGCCACAGTATGCAACCAAGACTTATCCATTGGGTTTGTGATATATTTCTTATAGTCAGATTCTGCAACAACAGAACTATTGCCGACTATACCGAACACAAATCTACTGGCATTAAACAATTTGACGATAAACTTATGCCCCTGTGACATCATTTTTTCATCAAATGCAGTATCCATACCCAAACGCGCCTTGGCCGCCCAATACCGAACCGCATCTGCAGAATATTGGTCTATCAAGTGTGCAGGTGTCACCACATTGCCTTTGGACTTACTCATTTTCTTTCTATCTGGGTCCAAGATAAAGCCACTTATCAAAGCATTGTACCATGGCAATTTATTTTCATGTAATAGTGCTTTGGCTACGGTATAAAATGCCCACGTCCGGATAATTTCGTGCGCCTGTGGTCTGATATCCATTGGCAAAGACAAATCCGACCCCTTTGGCGCAATAGACATTGCCAACTGTGGTGTCAATGAACTGGTTGCCCAAGTATCCATAACATCTGGGTCACCGATAAACCCACCATTTTTTCCGCGCATATCTTCTGTATAACCACGTGGTGCCATACTCATTGGGTCAACAGGCAACTGGTCTAAATCTGCAATAATTGGATTATCAAAATCTGGGTTGCCAGCATTATCTAACTTATACCAAACAGGGAACGGCACACCAAAAAATCTTTGACGACTGATACACCAATCTTGATTCAAATTCTTTGCCCAATCAACAAAACGCGCCTGCATAAAAGATGGTTTCCAGTTGATTTTCATACCTGCATCAACTAATTCATCTTTATGTTCCAACAGTTTTATAAACCATTGGCGCGAAGATACAAATTCTAATGGCAAATTGCCTTTTTCATAAAACTTTACAAAATGCTTGATTGGTCGTGGTTCGCCTAACAAAGCACCATCAGCACGTAATAACTCAACGATTTTACGTTTTGCATCTGCGGCAGACAATCCAGTCAACTGAGAATAATTTTTATTGGCTTTATCTTCGTTTAATGTTTCAAATGCATCTTCGCCAAATTTAACATCCATCAAATGACCATCTAGTCCAATAATTTGTTTAATTGGCAAGCCAGATTGTTTCCACCACGCAACGTCTGCGGCATCACCAAATGTGCAGACCATCATAATACCTGTACCTTTATCTTTTTCTGCATGTTCAGATGGTACAATAGGAACAATCACATCAAACAATGGAACTATCGCATTTTTACCAAATAAATCCGCATATCTTTCATCATCTGGATGTGCAACAATTGCAATACAAGCAGGTAATAATTCTGGTCTTGTTGTTGCAATAACAAATGTTTTATCTGATCCTTGAACTTTGAATTCCAAGTCATGAAAAAAACCATCAACTTCGCGGTCTTCAACCTCTGCCTGTGCAATCGCAGACCTAAAGGTCACATCCCACATTGTTGGCGCATAAACAGAACGTGTATGTCCTTTATTAAACAAATCAATAAACGATGCCTGTGATAATTTAATTGCCTCATCACTAATTGTTGAATATTTCAAGTTCCAATCATAAGAATGCCCAATTCTACGGAATAAATCTTCAAAAACCTTTTCATCTTGTTCGGTCAATATTTTACAAGCCTCTATAAAATTGCGGCGTGAAACCTCGCGACGTGGCGATTTATCATCTGGATTATGCGCTGGGGTAAAATCCGGGTCATAAGGCAGTTTTGGATTACATGCGATATTATAGTAATTTTGAACGCGTCTTTCTGTTGGCAAACCATTATCATCCCAACCGATTGGATAAAATACGGATTTGCCACACATGCGCTGAAAGCGCGCAATTAAATCTGTTTGTGTATAACTAAAAATATGCCCGACATGTAAAGAACCAGATACGGTTGGTGGTGGAGTATCGACGACAAAAGAATTGACGCGAGAAGCAGTTGCATCGTATGCATACGTGTTCGTATTCTCCCAGAAATTTGCGCATCTATTTTCAATTGCGCAAATATCTAGGCGGCTGTCTAATTCTTTTTGTGTTTTGTATTTCATTTTTTTCCACCTAGTTTTTTAATTGTTAAACTGCTTGTCTTTTATACCATATTTTTAGCAAAGGTCAATTGTTTGTTGATATAAAATAAAGTCCAAAATTTGTGTGTAAAAAATATGTAAAACTGAAACCATATACAAACCAACTTAAACCAACCTGTATGCAGTGATATGCACAAATGTTAAACGGCCATTTTGCTAGTAAATCAGGCTAAAATACGCAGAAATCTGGGATTTTTTTGTTGTGTAGCATATGTGGAGTCAGAGTCCGGAGTTCTACCATTAAACTATGCCCCAAGCACCGCGTATTATATGCATCACGAATACATTTTGCACGCAGAAATTTAACAGCCAAAAGGTTCCTATGGCGAATAATACCCAACTTATAAATAATTTATATAAGACCAAAGGAGGCTTTGCCATGAATAAAATTAAACTTTTTGCAACACTTGCCGCGTGTATCGCACTGATTCAAAACGCGAATGCCTGTACAGGCATTACACTTAAATCCGAAGATAACGCAACCGTCGTCGCACGAACAATGGATTGGTCGCGCGCAGAAAACAACAATATGTACGTAGTTGTGCCACGTGGACACAATCAACAATCACTGTTGCCAGACGGCACTATGGACGGCCTGTCATTTGTTTCGCTGTATGGGTACGCAGGACTGGCGGCCGCCGAACCAGAATTTATCGTTGACGGTACAAACGAAGCAGGTCTGTCTGCTGCCCTGTTCTATTTCCCAAATTACGGTAAATATCAAGAATACAACGAAAATTCCAAAGATATTTCTTTGGCGGACTTCCAAGTTGTATCATGGATACTGTCACGCTTTTCAACTATTGACCAAGTAAAAGCCGCGATAAACGATGTCAGAATCATAAACGTCGACCCCAGTGCATCAACCGTTCACTGGCGTATAACCGAACCATCGGGCCGCCAAGTTGTACTGGAAATCGTAGACGGACGTCCAAACTTTTATGAAAACGAAATTGGGGTTTTAACAAATTCTCCGGGCTTTCCATGGCAAATGACAAACTTGAACAACTATGTCAATCTGCACCCAGGCGGCGCAGGTCCAACACAATTCGGCCCAATTACATTACGTTCTTTTGGTTCTGGTTCTGGGTTCTTGGGGCTGCCGGGCGATTTTACACCACCTTCCCGTTTTGTTCGTGCAGCGTTTTTAAAAACATTTGCACAGACCCAACCAACCGGCGAAAAATCCGCAGAACAAGCTTTTCATATTTTAAACAATGTCGATGTACCATCAGGGGTACAATTCGCGGTCGGCAAATCGCCAACAAATATTCCCGCAGCAACCCAATGGACAATCGCGACAGATTTAAAAAACAAAGTCATTTATTATCACACAATGTACAATCGGACTATTCGCAGTATCGATATGAAAACCATAGACTTTGCATCTGTGCCATTTCAATACCACCCATTGGACACAGAAAAACAACAAACTATATTTTCTGTAAAAATCGATTAAAAAATAACCCCATGAAAAAATCATGGGGTTATATCATTGACAAAAAACACATTAAAATGATATAATTTCCCCAAAGAAAACACTGTAAAATCAATGAAATTGAAAAACATTATTTTACCTCTAAGTTTTTTAAGCCTGACCCCAACGGCCAAGGCCCAACAAACACAACCCGCAGAAAATGATTCTGTGGCAAATAAAAAATTTGAAATTATCGCCACCCCCAACACGGCAACGCCTGACACGACTAAAGCTTTCAATGTTGCCGAAGCGATAAAAAACGATACTATACTGAACAAAATTATCGAACGACTTCAAACACCAAAACTGACACCGCCGGACACCACAACCAAGGCAACACCCATCGACACCGCGACGCAAATCATTCCCCTTGAAGTCGAAGAAGAAGAACCCGAAGAAGATGTCATAACGCCACTGGTGGAAAGCTATAACAAAAATCCATACGCGCACAATTTTGACAAGATGTTGCAGTTGTTTAATTTAATGACTGACCCGTTTGAATTGTACGATCGTCTGGAAATTCCAATCCGTCACGCAATTATTTTAACTGACGTTATCTCTCCGGAATTACAGGAAAAACTTCACATCAAGGACAAAAATGACATTTTAACCACTTCTCTTGAAAAGAAACCCGAAGTTTTAACTGATGAAGAAGCCTTTAACTTCATCGCCGACGGGCACATTTTAAACATTATGAAAAAACCCGAACGCGTCATTGAAAAATCATTAAACATCGCACTGCAAAATCTGGATTCTATTTTTACAAATCCGCGAAAAATGGAATGTTTGACCAACACAATGGAATATACATTAAAACACCAAGACAACTCAACGATGGCGGATTTGTATATGAAAATTTTCATTGCCACAACAAACATCATCCGTCAATTTGATGCAGACAAAGACAAAGAAAACATCCACCTGGAATCTATCAACCAAATGTCATTGGCGATTGAAAAGTTTAACCGCGAAATTATTCCAAATTCTGTTCTGGACCAGGAAATCAAAATTAAAAGCCCACGCGACTTCGTTCTTAACGAGTATCAGGATATAACACACCGAATAAATATGACTAAAATTTATAACGAAGCGTATTATGCTTTTTTAACAAACAAATACAAATCCAACCGGCAAAAATTTAACCACCCTGCCATCCAACAGTTATACAGCGATTACATAGAGGCAATAGAATTACTGACCCGCGCACGCAACAAAAAAATAACCGATGCACAACGCGACAGATTATCCCAGTTAACACAAAAATATCCTGAAATAAGTCTGCTGGACCCATATTTTTCAAACATCTATGTCAACACTGATAATTATGATAAATTTTTAAATTTTATAACATCTATTCACGCCACACAATCCGACAAAAAGCAAAAAATTCCACCAGAAATACAAATGATATTGAGCGATTGTCAAAAACAAGTAAATACATATCGCGCAATGTTGGGGCAATATTCTATCAACTTACCGGACATACAAATAATGACTTCCGACAAAATTTCATACCCAGACGTTGCCAACGGCCCACTGAACCCATACGAAACATTTAAAAAAATTGATTCTACATTATACCAACAGGCACGCGCACTGACATTCCAACAACGCGCGTTACGCCGACTGGCTAAAACAGGCCCCCAGACCCAAGACGCACAATATCTTGCAATGACAAAATCCAGATAACAAAATCCCCAACTGGGGATTTTTTACTTGTCTTCCAGAATTGCAACACCCGGCAAAGTGCGTCCCTCGATAAATTCCAGAAATGCCCCACCACCGGTTGAAACATATGTAATATCATCTTTGACACCACACGCTTCTAATGCAGCAACCGTATCACCGCCACCAACAATACTTTCTAACTTTCCTGCACGCGTCTGGGCTGCAATTTCATTTGCCAGCGCAAACGACCCATACGACCAAGTTGGCTGCCATTCTGCCATACCGACCGTACCGTTCCAAATAACAGTTTTTGCCTGCTTTATTGCATCTATATCACGCGCAGTCGTCTGAACGCCCGCATCAATAATTACATCATCGTCTTCGATTTCTGAAAACCCTTTGTTAACACGCACTGCATCACGTGCAAATTCTTTGGCAACGCCTTTATCCAACGGCAACAAAACATTACAATCATGCTGACGCGCATAATCTAAAATTTCCAGCGCAATATCTTTCTGGTCTGCTTCATACAAAGAATTCCCAACACGCGCCCCTGTTGCATAATTAAATGTAGTACCCAACGCACCACCGATAATCAGCGTATCAGACAATTTTGCCAACGCTTTTAATACGCCTATTTTTGTAGACACCTTGCTGCCTGCAACAATTGACAACAATGGACGCTTTGGGTTTTCCATAACATTGGATAAATGTTCTATTTCGTTTGCCAACAAACTGCCTGCATAACTTGGCAAAATTTCTGCTACGCCAACTGTACTGGCGTGCGCACGATGCGAAACAGCAAAAGCATCATTTACAAACAAATCGAATCCACGCGCCAATTCAGCAGAAAACGCAGGATCATTTTTTTCTTCGCCTTCATAAAAACGCACATTTTCCAGTAAAACAACATCACCATCATGCATATCTTTTAAAAAGTCTTTATCCAAACAATCTGGGATTAACTTTATTTTCATAAAGTCTGCAATTGGCTGTAAAGTATATTCCATATTGCGCGCGCCCTTTGGACGACCACGATGTGCAACAATTGCAATTCGTGCACCTGCCGCACGCAGCGCATTAATTGTAGGCATACTTTGATCAATACGAAAAGAATCCGTTATTTGTCCATCAACAATTTGTACATTAAAATCATCACGCAACAAGACATATTTTCCACGAACATCTAAATTTTCAATTCTGCGCAACTTCATTTTTTATCCTTTCCTTGATTGGTCCAAAGCTTTTTCTATGATGTTGATTTATACCATATATTTCAATCGCCTGCAAATGAGATTTTGTTGGATAACCCGCATTTTTATCCCACCCATATTGCGGGAATTGCAACGCTAAATCAGTCATTATTCTGTCACGTGTTTCCTTGGCGACAATGGACGCCGCCGCAATCGACAACGAACGCGCATCCCCACGCACCACAGGTGTACCGCTTAAATCCGCCGGCACCCGATTACCATCAATTAAACAATGCTGTGGCGTAACACTTAGTGAATTTACCGCACGTGTCATCGCCAACATAGACGCCCACAAAATATTTAATTCATCAATTTCTGAAACCGACGCCTGCGCAACAGCCCAAATCGTATTATTTACAATCCAATCGTATGCAACTGCACGCATACGCGGTGTCATCTGTTTAGAATCACGAATAACAATTGGAATTTCAACATCGCGTTGCGGAAAAATTACCGCAGCCGCAACCACAGGTCCACACAATGGTCCCCGCCCTGCTTCATCAACACCAGCCACCAAATTGAAACCGGTTAAATTTTCCAAACTAAAATCAGGCACACATTTTTGCATTTTAAATCATCATACGGTCCGCCATCTGTTGCTGAACATAGGCATCTTCGCTGTTATATAATGGCCAATTTCCATGTGCCAATTCCTGCATAGAATTCAAAGGCTGCCCCAATCGCGCGCGATACAGCCACAAATTCGACATAACGCGTTTTATATAACTGCGCGTTTCATAAGCGGGGAAACTTTCAATATACAACAATGGATCATATGTATAGAAAGATTTTTCAAACTTTACCATCGTTCCCATTCCTGCATTATATGCCGCCAACATTTTTATTATGTTATTTTCAACATTTTGATGTTGCAACAAATCAACAATATATTGCTGGCCCAGAAACATATTGTGTTCTGGATTCGACATGTCAATCTGCGAAAAATCAACCTTGTTTGCACGCGCGACGCGTTTCGCTGTACTTGGCATAATTTGCATTAATCCATTTGCGCCGACCCCCGATTTAGCCGAAACCCTAAAATTACTTTCTTGCTTTGTAATTGCTAACAATAACGCCCTGTCAATAGACCAACCACCCAACGGTTCCCAATCAGGCAAAGGATATTGCGCAGAATATATAATATCATCATCAATTTCCAAAATTCCTCTATCTTTTATAACACTGGCCGATTGAATTGAAACGCGTGGCAAATTATACGCCGACGCCACAGAATTTACCGCATGCAAAACCCTGTCTGAAACCTTGGGTGTAATCAAATATTTTAAGTATTCTTCGGCCCTGTCTTTTCGTCCAACCTGCAACAAAGCCAACGCCATTTTTCCATATTTTGTATTAACCAACTCTACAATATCTTCTGCAGTCACATTATTTTCAAAAAATTCGTATTTAGGCTGCTGACCCAACATTGTTGCGGACAACGCACCATAAAAAGCCATAGGATATGTCGCAGCAATTCGCCAATACCGCTTTGCATTTTCAATATCGCCTTTGAAATCAGCGGCGCGTCCTGCCCAAAAAGCCGCCTCTGTCTTACGCGCGTTATTAATTTGTGGCAAATCCAGGATTCGGCTGAAATATTTCTGTGACTCTATATAATTTTCTTCTTTGAAATACAACAATCCCATCGCCCACAAACCATATTCAGAATTTGCATCAGACGCAACAAACCCCCACTTTTTTGCCAATTCCATTTCGCCATTTGTATAATATAAATAAGCCAAACGCCCCGCCAAACGGCCATAATCCGATTCTGTAATTCCTTTTTTAAAATTTTTATCTTCTAATATTTGTCGAGCAACCTTGGTTGAACCGCTGCGAATCGCACGCTTAAACGCATCAATATTTTTATTTATTTTGCCGCTATATTTTTTCTGAGTCCAAGTTTCAGATTTTGCGGTTTCAATTGATTCAGAACCACTTATCATATTTGGCACTTTGGCGCGACGCACTGTTGCCTTTTTTATTTTCGCCAACTTTTCCATACGCTGGGCGCCGGGCATATCGTAATATTTTTCCATCCAATCCGCAATTTCCCTGCCCCGTGTATGATAAGTATCAGAAATATAGCGCTGATACAAAACCTCATTCATCAATAATCTATCTGCGATTTGATTTTGTGCATTTATCGCAGTATCGATACGTTCTTTGTCCTGTAATTTAAATATCTGACGATATAAACTGGCGTCAATATCAGATAAAACCTGTGGCATATCCACCGCCAACGCAGAAACTGGCAGCAAAACAGAAAATAAAAATGCAAAAATTTTTTTCATTTTGATTTATCAGAACAGCGAATTTTTTGGCAATTTGCATACAACTGCATTTTCTTCATCTTCTGGTATTTTATCAATAATCTTTTTAAAATCCGACACGCGCGAAAACTTGCGATAAACAGAAACGAAACGCACAAACGCAATCGGATCCAAATTCAGCAAAGAATCTGAAACCATCTGTCCAACTAACGCGCTGCTGACCGTATCATCTGCAGTTTCTGTTTCCAAGCGTCTGTGAATAGATGTCACTAATCGTTCAATTTGTTCATCACCAACTTCACGATTACGGCACGCCAATTTGATACTGCGACGCAGTTTTTCACGATCAAACGCCTCTAACTTTCCACTATTTTTACGCACCATTAAATCGCGCATTTGAACACGTTCAACAGTTGTAAATTTTGCGCCACATTGTTCGCAAACACGACGACGACGAATAATCGCGTCTTCGATATCAGGGCGCGAATCCGTCACACGACTGTCAGTTGAATTACAATAAGGACATCTCATAGTGATATTAAGGTTAGCAATCTTATCCAACATTGGCAAGTATATTTTATGTGATAAAAAATTACACTTTTTATAAAAATCAAGTGCTTTTTTAAAAAACTTTTCAGTTATGCAAAAAAATTACACTCCAAAATATGATAAAATGTATACAACGGGAACGCAGAGAGAGATGAAAAAATACCTGAATCAAATTTTACAAGGAGACTGTATCGAAATGATGCGCCAAATTCCAGACGCATCCATCGACGCTGTTTTTGCAGACCCGCCGTATAATTTACAACTGGGGGCAAAAACATTGTACCGCCCCGAAGATCAAACTGCTGCACGTGCAGTACGCGATTCATGGGATTCGTTTGAATCATCTGCTGAATACGATGAATTTACAAAACAATGGTTGGCTGAATGCAAACGCATTTTAAAACCAAATGGCGCAATGTGGACAATCGGCAGCTATCATAACATTTTCCGCGTTGGTGCGATTTTACAAGATATGGGCTTTTGGATTTTAAATGATATTGTATGGGTAAAAACAAATCCTATGCCAAACTTTCGCGGCACACGCTTTACAAACGCACACGAAACACTTATTTGGGCAACGCCAACTAAAACAGGCAAATACACATTTAATTATGAAACAATGAAAAAATTAAATGGCGGAAAACAAATGCGCTCGGATTGGGGGTTGAATATTTGTCTGGGCGAAGAACGCGTCAAAGACAGCGACGGCAAAAGCCTGCACAACACACAAAAACCATTGGATTTATTGCATCGTGTGATATTGGCATCAACAAAACCAGGCGATATTATTTTAGACCCATTCATGGGCTCTGGCACAACAGCCGCGGCCGCAATTGAACTGGGGCGTCAATTTATTGGCTTTGAACGCGACGAAACTTACGTCGCAGCTGCACGCGAAAGGATTGCAAATGTTAAACCAATTGATTTAACAGATATCGAAGTGACAAAACCAAAACGCGATGAAATACGCGTTGCATTCAAAGAATTAATCGAAGCCGGTCTGCTGTATGTTGGTCAAACATTGGTCAGCCCACGCGGCGAACGCGTTATGATAACCCAAGACGGCAACCTGACCCATCAATTATATGGCAAGGCATCAATCCATGTAATGGCTGCAAAAATACAACGCAGCGTCAGCTTTAACGGTTGGGATTATTGGTCTGCACAAAAACGCGACGGATCACTGGTTGCGATTGATGAACTGCGTAAATATATCAGAAAAATAAAATCAGGAATCAAACAAGCCGCTTAATAAAATATATATTTTCTACCTGAAAAACGCTGACACAGGCGTTTTATTTTGCAAATAAAAACGGGGCCTATCGCCCCATTTTTTTACATTGGTATGTCTTCGCATGTCGGCCCTTGAACTGTCGGGGTACATTCTGTATTAACCTTTCTTGCGTTCAAGCCTTTCTTTTCTACATTACATGTTTCAATATGTATTGTTGTGCATACATGACACATTCTTGTCTCGCGCGAGAAGATCGCGGACACATCGCGTCTGGAACCGCCGGCCTTTGCAACAACTTCACCCTTCTTGTTTTTAAATTCTTGACCGCCATAGTTTTCTGAGCTGGTACCATTTTGTGTCAGCTCGCTCGTTTTTAGGCCTGCTGCAACCTCATATTTAATCGCCAACGGTTCTGCCAGTTCTGTATCTGTCGCAAAAGTACCCGAATTAGATGTCGACACATTCCCAGTCGCCCCTATTTTATGACACATATATTCTGCGATATCAGCAGACGCATCCTTGGTTGCTTTACTGATTTCAGCAGTCAACTTTTTATTATAGTTCTGTTGCGCTTTACTTAAAGCCGAAACAGCAATTTGAACTTTATATTGATCCAACATACGTGGGAAACGCGCTTCGGTCATTTCGTCATCACCCGTAATATTTGTCAAATCGCGACCTTTGACACACCATTTAACTTTTTCATTTGATTCCAGCATATCAATTGCCCGATTAATTGTACCTGCAATATTATTCAACTCTTCTTCAATCGTTAAAATAATATTTGCATTATCAGATGTCGAACCTGGTGCCAAACCATATTTTTCATATAATGATTTGATATACCCCTGTACATTAATCCGACCCGCCTGATCTGTTCCAGCCTTACCAATTTCGATTGAACCGAACGAAATCATACCGGTCACAATATATTTTTGTCCATTTTTCTGGGAACGAATACTGCCAGTTCCTAAAATATCATCAGCTGCAAAACGATTACAATCTGATGTACTGCCGCACATTTCTGTCATAAAATCGTCCACCGTTGCCTGACATTGATCCAGTGCAGAATTATCAATATTCAAATACAACCCCATCAACATAGAATCCAAATCATCCATTGAAAACCCTGGATTACCTTGTTTACAAACAACCAATGAATCAATTGGGCACATATCGTGGATATAGTCATAATCCATACCGATACAGTTTTGGAAATTTGCGCCACAACGTGTATCTGCTGTAAAGCAATCTTTTACTTCCTGGGTACAAACATCGACACGCATTGCCTTTAATTTATCTGTCACATACGCCCAGATTTGCGGTTCCATTTTTTCACATCTTTCAATTTCAATCTTACAGAAACTGCGTGCCATTTCTGGACGTGCCAAACACGCATCCATCGTATCCTCGCCCTTACCCGCAATATCGTCACGACAGGCTTTTTGGATACAATCTGAAATATCAGTCAAACAAGATTGGCGCATCTTTGATTCAATCAGAGTTTCTGCGACTTTGATTGACGGCGCCGCTTCACGCAAAAACGCCGGCCAAACTTGGTCACGAACCGCAACACAAGAATTCAAAACACGTTCACAAATTATACGCTTGGAATCCAATCCTTCCATTGTCGACGCAGCAATACCGTATGTGCTGCCATCATACGCCTTTTGCGCAGACTTTTTCATATTTTCATCTTTAAATACCGCAGATTCGTCAATTCCCTGCATATTAGCATCAGCAATTGTCGAAACGCAACCCGACCAATCAGAACCACAGGCGTCTTCAGTTTTCATACATTTTTTAAATTCAACCATACAAGTACCCAAATCATACTTGTTTGCTTCGTTCAAAGATTCTTTTAATGCGCCACGAACCTCAGCTTCTGCACTTGCCAATGCTGCTTCTGCTTCGCCACGTTTTTTGGTAATACTGTTTTCAAAACCTTTGCAATCGGATACAATTTGACGTTTGTAAACCTGAACCAAGAAATTAAAATCTGTTTCGCACTTATCTGGAATTTGTTCGCGACACAAATCATTTGCAGCAACATACAATTCATTTCCCGATAATTCCGATATGTCCACCTCTTCTTCATCTTCTTCATCAAAAGACGAATTCCACAAAGCCAACATTTCAGATTTTTTATCCTCACGATCTTCTAAATCTACAATATTGCCATCTTCATCATATTGACGCTCGCCGGCACCAAAAATGATATCTACATTCGCCCCAGCCTGAACTTTTTCTACTTCAACCGTTCTGATACGTTCCGCTTCTTCCAATATATTTTTTATATCTTCTAAATCTTTTTCATATTTTGCATTTAAATCACTGCATGCGCAACTGCCACCATTTTCATTATCGGCAATACAAAACTGGTCCATACATCCATAATACGCATCATAACATTCCTGGTCGTACAAACCAGACACTTCAACCTTGGTACGAACCTTGGTCCCGGTTTGAATTGCAGACTGTTTCGATTCCTTCTTTTTCGAAACAGCCGCTAACGCATCACTGTGCAATCCCGAGATTGCAATTACAAAAGCACACAACAAAGATAATTTTTTAAAGACCATCTCTCCGTCCCATTTTTATAAATTACATATTTATATCTTCACAGCTTGATATTTCCTGACAGAATTCTTTTTCCCCGCCAGACATATATCCCATTACACCAGCTCCAACAGCACCAACAACCCCACCAATTGCAGTGCCCCAACCTGGTGTAACCATGGTACCTGCCGCCGCCCCAGCAGACAAACCGCCAGACGCAGCCTTTAATGCCGAA
This sequence comes from uncultured Alphaproteobacteria bacterium, assembly GCA_904502095.1. Classification (GTDB taxonomy): domain Bacteria; phylum Pseudomonadota; class Alphaproteobacteria; order Rs-D84; family Rs-D84; genus Enterousia. The sequence goes on along the minus strand of CAJGDG010000001.1, from coordinate 23,077 downwards.
GAAGCCTTAGATTCTCCACCTGTTTCACAAACCTGTTGTACACGACAAACATGACAATTACGCAAACTTGGCTCAAAAGAAACACTCTTTATATAACTATAATTTTTCTTTGACTGACTTGGCGATTCGACCTTGTAAGTCGACAAACACAGTTCTTCCGCTTCTTTTACATCCTTTTTGCGTGATATTTCTGTAATTTTTTCTTCCAATGCACGAATCGCACGATTTTCAGCGCCAATTTCAGCAATTATCTTTGCTGTATTAAAGATATTTGCGCCCAAACTGCTGCGACCACTTGGTTTTTCTGCATCCGCGCACGCAGCAACAGTTTTATCCTTTTCGAACTGCTTAAAGAATTCATCCACCGCCGTCTTTGATTCTGCAATAACATTTGCACGCAACTCTATCATCCCTGCTTCATCTTCTGGCAAATCGGACAAAGCAGATACAATCGCACTAGTCGGCAGGCACGCCATATCTGTACCGCAAGTTTTGCCCAACTGTTCACTGAAATGATTCATACAGCCCTGCATCATCTGATAATCCATCTGCAACAATGCAGCACTAACAATAACATCATATTGTGTTTCATTTTTGCATGACGGGAACATATCTTGCGGACACATCGCAACAATTTCAGATGTATTTTTCCCAAGACATTCCGGCGCAGTAAAATTCTGACCACATTTGTCGCGCAAACACGCATCCACATCATTTTGACAGAACTGCAAACGCAGATACCCCAACTTGTCATTAATAACAGACTTTATCCCCGGTATCATTTCATTACATTCATCAATAATAGGACAAACACCCGCGGCCACCCTGACATCAGTCAAGCACGCAGAATTAGTTGATGTCGAACACCCATCTTCCAAACAAACCTGAATTTGCGCCAAACAAGTTTGACGACGATATTTATCTGCATATTTTTCAGCCTCTGCCAAAATCGATTCGGACTCTTCTTCCCAATCTTGTTGCACCAACTTTCTTACCGCCATACATTGATCCAACACATTTTCGCACGCCTTGGAACGACGCGTCAACAAATCCTTATCTAAACAGTTTTCAAAATTCGTGCCACAACCACCCTTGTCCGCAACACACGCACGAAACGCAATCAAGCATTCACCCGCATTGTATTTATTGGTCGTATCAAACATTTCCAAACGCGCCTGACGCACAGCCGATTCGGCCATACGCTTGTTCGCCAGTGCATTTCTTTTTTGATCATCCAAATACACAGTAAACGCCTTACAGTCTGCGATAACCTGACGACTATACAACATTTCTTCCATTTCGGCTTTGTCACCACACGCATCCAGTTCAGCCTGACAATATTCCGCGGCCATAGAATACAAGCCATCACCAATATCTTCATCCGCATCCAAGGATCCATCGCCAGAACCACTGTTTAACCATTCTGCAAAACTTAAGCCAGAAGCACGCGAACTTTTCTTGGCGGCATCACTTTCACCAAATATAATCGCAGCCTTGGCGCCCAACTGTTCGCGTTCGACACCTTCTGTATACAATTTGTCCGCTTCTTCTTGAATTTGTTGAACTTCCTTAATCAAAGACTTAGACGCATTTATATTAGAAGAGCACGCACAACGATACCCCTCGGATTCATCCAACAAGCAAAATTCATCCATACACGCACGATACGCTTCACGACAATCGCCACTTGACGCTGGCGCCTTGGCCGTTGCCTCTACCTCCACAGAATCTTCTGTCGCAGGTGCCGCCGTTTTTGCCGCCGCGGCCGATTGTGTTTTTGCCGCAGCCGCAGCATTTGCCGCTGCAGCATTTGCAGCAACGCCCCCACGCGCCCCGGACGCACGCATCGCCCCAACCCGCGCATTATCACCACGAGTTGCGGACAGCGCAACTGTTGGGAATAAAACCAATAACATTGCAAAAAATCTTAAACTCATCGGACTCTCCACCCTATAATAAGTATGTTTTATTTTATCAAATAATTCCCCCGCACGCAAGCACATAAAAACAACTTGATTTTTTTCGGCATACGCAATATTATATTTGACGAAAAATATTAAGGAAAAAAAATATGGCAAAAGATGACGTTATCGTTTTCAGTGGCACAGTCGAAGACAAACTGCCAAACACAATGTTCCGTGTAAAATTGGAAAACGGGCATGAAATTTTGGCAACCGTATGCGGAAAAATGCGCAAGGCACGCATTTGGGTCAACGTTGGCGAACGCGTTCGTGTTGAAATGACCCCATACGATTTGGACAAGGGCCGCATTACATTTGTTGAACGCACGCGCACCGGCACTGAAAACGCACAATAAAAAATAACCGCAATCGCGGTTTTTTTGTTTCATTTTTCTTGTTTAACAGCCCAGATTTTGATAAAATATATTTTAAGTTAATGAAAGGAATGAAAAAGAAACTGCTGTTTATTGTAGCCCTGTTTATTGGCGTTGGCTTTGCCGACGCTGCTGTTCGTGATACAAACGCGGCTGTTCGCACATCTCAATCATCGACTGTGCGTTCAGACACACGCACAAATGACAGCAAAAAAAACATCACCAGTCGAAACACAAAGAATACATCCGTACGCAATACTGTCACATCACGCGCCGCACGCAATAATGTTTCTGTTGCACGCAGCGGGAAAAATGTATCTACTGTGCGCGGTGCACAAACTGTTTCAACTGCACGCAACGCTACACCAAATACACGCAGCATAAAAAACATAACTGCACGCAGCGGCACTGAACAAATCGACACCACCACCATTTTTGGCAGCAGCTATGCATCTTGTCGTGACGCATATTTTACATGTATGGATCAATTTTGCGGCACAGCCAACGACACTTATCGCAGATGTATATGCTCTTCCCGTTTAGCTGAAATCCAATCACGCGAACGCGCATTGGGACACACAGCAACACAAATCCAAGACTTTAAAGATTTAAACATATACGCAATCGACAAATCTGGGGCCGAAGTTGGCGCAATGTTATCCGCAACAATCGGCGAACAGACCCAGGAAAACGCCAAAGACACATCTGACAGCGCAGCCCAATTATCTAATATCAGCAAAATATTATCTGGCACCAAAAGCAAATCATTGTCGTCCCAGGGGACATTGGATATTGCGGGCGATATAAAACAGATATGGAACACCACTGATTTTGCCGATGGTGCAAACATCGCAACACTTACTGGCGAACCACTTTATAATGCGGTTCACGCACAATGTATTGAACTGGTTGGGGCCAGTTGCCCGAACGCAGCCACCAAGACCATGGTTGTTTCTGCGTATGGCATGTATATTGAAAACGATTGTTCTTTGTTAATCAGCGGTTTGGATAAAAAACTGACTGCCGCAAACAGCGAAATTCGTATAACAGAAAACGAAATGGGCCAGGCACGATACGAAAATTACAACACCCACAATTCCACATCCATCAATGACTGTATTGCCCAGGTTCGCCAAGACATCACATCTAATATGGCGTGCGGCACAGATTATGTTCATTGCCTGGATGTGACGGGCCGTTATTTAAACATTGAAACGGGTGAACCGATATATTCTGCTGAATTCTTTGAATTAAACAACCAAACATCATTATCAGGCAACATTCTGGAAAACAAGGCGAACACTATGTTCGTCGCCAGATTAAATGATATGAAAAGTTTTGCCAGCCGTGGTTTGGACACTTGCCGCGATATATCTGACGAAGTGTGGGATGAATTCATGCGCCAGGCAATCACCGAAATTCACCAAGGCCAACAAGACCGCATCCGCCAGGTAAAAAACGAATGTTTAACGGTGATAAACACATGCTATGACACACAAACCAAACAATTAAAAGATTTTAGCGATACCGACGAAGCACGGTTGTTGGGTTTACGCATGGAATTATCTGAACAAATGTGCCAAGAAAAATTGGATGCGTGCAGCAATCTATACGGGGGCGGTCCTGACGGTCTGGCGGCATTGGTCACAGCTATGTATGACATAGTCAGTCAACAAATCGCCCAAGAATGTCAAAATGTATTGCGCGATTATGCAAAAAAATTGTGCGCCGTGCCCAGCAACGACACCCTGCACACATACCCATACGCATGCCGCACATATATCCCCGGCGACAGAACTTTTGCACAAGAACATGGCTGCAACATAGCGGTGACGAACCAAGGGAACAATGGAACAACAACCGTTGCAGAAAACGGTTCATCGCAGCCATCATGTCCGACAAAGGAAGGCGGCAAATATGTTGGCAGTCTACATCATAAATTGGTGCGTTATGCTCGCCAAATGTGTATGCGCCCCAGCGCCACAGATTCCCAAGTCACCCCAGATATTATATTACAGGATGTTAATGTTGTTATGGACGAAATTCGTTCAGATATGCTGAAAGCGCTGGCCAGCGAATGCGAACGCTTAGACGGAGAATGGGACAGCACCCCAAAAGAAGAAACAGGATGGGACAAATTCTATTTCGAAACAAACGCATCAAAAAAATGGGGGTTCTGTGATGGGCCGGACACCCAAACACCATAGGAAAAGACAATGAAAAAAGCATTTATAATTTCTGTATTATCTTTGATTGGCATAAATTCAGCCACGGCTTTCGATAATTCAGCCACGGCTTTCGATATCCCCTGGTGGGAACAACCAACAGTTTGTCGTGTCAACGAAACAAAATGCTATGTCAACATGGGCGATGGTTTTAACACAGACAAATGGGACGGTGATTCAAACTGTTACGGCATGAAATACATTTGCCCAAACGCATTTAACCCCCCCCAACCGTACGAAGCACAACTGGTCAGTCGTAACGATATCAAACACAATACCAATAACGCTATCTCTGACGACTTTGATACAAATATTTTATCAAAAACCGACGATTGTTTTGGTGTACGCCGCAAATATAACAAAACAGGTTCCGAGGTTATGGTTGGTGGAAAACCTGTAAAGGTTTGGTGCACCGGCATATTAGAAGACCCAATCGATGAAACAGAAAACGGCGAAATTACAGACAAACCAGTCACATGTGATTTCTTAGAAAAAAAAGGATACATCGGGGTTGAAAACGGCAAATGTTGGGGAAAACCGTATGACGCTTCTAAATATCATGTGGACTGCGGCGGCGAAGGCAACAAAGACTTTAAGCCGGCACGACTTGTCATCTTAAACGGCACAGAATTTTCAGAAGATTCCAAGACAGAAGAGAGCCAAAAAGAAATAATGAACGAAATGTACAAAAATTCCAAAAAGCAAAAAGCACAATACTTTCAAAAATAAAAATCCCCATTTTGGGGATTTTTATTTTACATTTTGATTAAGTTGCTTTTGCACATCTTGTACATAATTGTAAACCAAATTATAATCTATGTTTTCTTCTGTCAAAACCATTGTTTGATTTACAAAATCGATATTCTCTTTGCTTTTATGGATTTCTTTGGCTGGTACACGCAACACCTGGGCACAAGGATAAAACATATAAGACAAATGACGCGATGGCACCATACCGTTCGCACGCAAAATATAATCTGCCGCATCTAAATAAGTCGGATTTACAATACAATACCAATAAACACGATTATCGCGGGCACGCAAAAAATGCAAACGCCCACACGACAAATAATATAACGCCAGCATATCCAATTTTGGATTTTTACTTTTTTCCGCCTTGATGTTTTTTCTTAACGGAAAATCAGTAATATAATCAGATATAAAATTACATACATTTATCATTCAAAAACCCTTTGTTGACAAATTTTATCTGACAAAAGGGTTTTGTCAAGCGTTTTCTAAATTCCCAATCTGTGGCTTAACTTCATCATAAATACAGACTCGTTCCCGAAATCATCGGTATGATTTGGATTAACGCGATATATAAATCCAACTGCCCCATCTGTAAATTCGCCAAAATTATGACGATATGTTGCCATAAATCTTGTTTCACGCACATCTGGTTTTAATGACAGATTTTCAATATGCGCATCAACAACATTTACCGCCCCTGTTGCATCAACATCATACTTTGCATACGAATATTTTAACGCACCATCTGTTATTGCCAAAGGCTGGGAAACACTGAATTCAAAGTTTCCGATATTTGCGCCAAACGCAAATGAATTAGACTCGATATCGCTTAACCCCAGCACGATTCCGCCAACCGCATCAGACACAGTATGCGCAAATGTCGCACGCGCTGTAAAATTAACAGAATCAGAAACATTATATTTAGATTCAAAATCAACATAAGTCGTATTACCATTACCCAAATTCAACAGACCATCTGTATACGCCCCCAACAAAGTATCAGATTCTGTGACCGCACCAATCGACGACTTAAACGAAATAGTGTCGCCAACCCATTTGATATCAGCGCCACCACCCTGGACCAAGCCCAGTTTTGCAGGCATATACTGCGCTGATACGGTTGGATCATTTTCCAACAGACCTTCATCTGAAATCATACCAGAAAACGCACGTCCACCAAACGACCATTTGCCATAATTATATTCAACATCGGACACAACCGCATTTGATGCCAACCCCATAATTGGATTGTGCAGCCCCGCAAAACGCGACGCACCGTCTGTTAAATAACGCTGATAAGACGCACCAAAACCCCAGTTCCCATTTTTGTATCCAATATTCAAACTGTCCAATCCGCCCATATTATCAACATACGCGCGTTCTGACAACGCCAAAGAAAAATCAATATCGCCAATCTTGGTCTTTTGCGCAGATTCACGACGCGTATCTAAGTCACCCAACACATCGCCCATATACAATCCATGTGAATCAGTTGCCCCAACCGCAAATTCATTTTCCCAAACACGCGGCAAAGAGATTTCGCCATTAACACTTTCCACAACATCAAAGAAAGGTGCGCTGATTGTTGCCCCACGCATATTCAATGCAGCTGATGAACGAAACGCTGTATTTGACGCCGCACGCCAATACGCATTTCCATTTGCAGACACAATTTTATTTGTCGCCCCATCATAGAAATACACAGAACGCCCCGGCTTCATTGCACGTTCCAGATTAATCAAACCATAACCATAAACCTGGGCAAACGCGTTCAAATATTGTTCTGACGACATTGTCCCTATATTATATTCAGGCGGCAATGCATACATCTGCTTTAAATATGTTGCCAAAGTATCTTTGGTAAAGGCTGTACCGTCAGACGCCGTTCCCAGCAAATACCCATCAGCAGTCAAAGCCATCAACTGATAAATCTGGGCATTGGACATATAATCAAACGCCGCCTGCAAAGAAGCAAACGCACCCGCAGCCGATGCCGCCGCCATTTCTGTTGTTGGGCCCGCCGCAGCAAAACACCACGGGTCGACATTGCCACCACCAACACCCGCAACCCCACACGTGCGCGACATATAAGAAACATCGTCTTTTTCATACATCGACAAATACAATGGGCCATAGGCATCATTAACCCCATTACCATAACCTGAAATAGATGTTGCCGCACTGGTACCCTTGGTATGTCCAACTGCCACAACAGTCATAAAGCGTTGATTTAAATTAGTATCATATAACAGTGGGGCATAGTTTTCAAAAGTCGCTGTTTTTGCAGCGTTATTATCAAAAACAAATTCCCCCGCAGGCATAACCAAAACCGGCGATGACGCGCCATACGCATTAAACATCTTGTTTGCAAATGCGCCCTGACCTGCCCCATAGTATTTATCAATTAAATTCTGATAATCTTCTGTATCTGCCAAAGAACTGGTTGCAATATATGCAGGCATATCAGCAACAGATTTATAATCATTTGCACGCGATGCATCAATTATCGAAACATTTGCTAAAACATTAACCCCAGATGAACGCGCCGCATCTAATGCCTCAAAATTCTTGTATGCAACACCGTCTGTTTGCAATTCTTTTTGCACATAAAAATTATTGTCTTTTAAAACATAAACTGCATCAGGCGCATTTCCACCTGTTGTATTCAGATAATAATATCCGTCAGTTCCCTGATAAATTGCAACATCAGAAACATCATCACACGCATCCCCATCACATTTCGCTAACAGCATTTGACTGTCATCTGCCAGTCTATATATAGTACTGCCAATTTTAATTGTCGGATTTGTCACAGTTGCATCACCGCGCGCACTGACAATATTATATGTGACGTCACCCATCACAATTTTATCGCCCACCCCCAGCGCACTATTTTCATCCACATCTGTCAAAGTCGCAACAACCGCCCCATCGGTTGGATTTGCAACATCCACAAATGCATCACCACCGCCTGTCTTATAAATTGCCAAGCGACCATTTGGAACAAAACCCATCAAATCACCATATGAACGACCGCCCGCCTCCCAACCTGCGACGATTTTACCCAGCGCATTATCATAGCTGGTCGCGAACGGATTCATCGCAGTACCAGAACCTGAAAAATCAAACCCCGCAATTTCAACACCACCAGCATCAGGGTTGGCATAGTTCAAATATTTATCAACCAAATATGTTGTTGCATCCGCCGCCGCACTGTTGGCATATTCAATACCGCCTGCACGCGCCGCCGACCCAGTCGAATTCAAACCATTAGCAGTCACCAAACCAACCGCCACAGGTGCCCCACCGCCAGCATTATTACTGACCAACACAGGATTATTATTATTTGATTTATCACGGAAAACAGTTTGACCAAAATAATCATTTGCAAACGCAGAATACCCATGCATCATCAGCAAATAATTTTGCATCTGCACACCAACGCCATCGACATAATAATTATTTTCGGGTTGTTCATTTGGATTAAAATAGTTAAAATCTGCCGCACGCAAACCACCAGCAGCAGGATTCCAAGACGCTAAATTTTCCTGATAAACGGAATCATCCGTGGTCATTTTACCATCCGCCCCCAGATACGCCGGACTGTACGCCACCGAAAAAGCTGCGTTTCCATTTACGCCGCCACCACTGTCTGGGTTATTATCTGGGCGATTACCCCCAGATGCTGAACTGTCATTATCATTTCCCGGGTCAAACACATCAGTCAATAAAAACAACCCACCTACGACAACGGCGGCCCCCGCCGCCGCTAAACCAATTGTCTGGGCAGACGACAGTCCGCTGAACAGACCGCCGTTCGGCTTTGGCTTTGTTCGATTGTTGTATCTTTTTATCTGACTGTCACATTTTGACGCATCAGCCCCATACATTTGCAATATTTGTGCAGCACGCACATCATTATTCATCAACGCAGTACAAACAATAGACAATCCCGTTGAATCCACAAAATTAACATCAGCCCCTGCATTTACCAGACTTTGCACCTGCTGAATATCGGCGTTTTTTGCCGCCGCCAACAACTGGGCCGCAACCATAAATTCGTTTGATGCAGCACGCGATACGCTCGGCACCAAGAACAAAGCAAACATTAAAATTCTGATAAATTTCATTCCTACTCTCTTATGACAATAAAATCTTATCATAATAATGACTTACCTGTCCAGCCAAAAAAATAAAAATCGGTCTATTTTTTTCAAACAGACCGATTTTTTACCGACAACAGAAACTATTAACGACCGTATGTCCAATAATATGTTCTTTTTATTTTAACATCGACATTAAATGTATCTTTTGGTGCTTCTGCCTTTTTTGGCGCAGACTGAACCACAACTGTTTTCTTTCGCGCCTGGCAATTCTTCAATTTTGCATTCAACACACCAATAGAATCTATTAATTCTTGATTAGAACCTCTTAATCCTTGAATAGAATCTCTTAATTCTTGGTTTTCTTCACGCAAACCACAAACCTGTGACGCTTCCATTGCAAGGGATTTTGTTTCACCAGCTGTTTTCTGTAAACTATCCAACGCACTGACTACTTGTTCATGCAATTTATTTTTATCTGCTTCCAAGCTTTCGTTTTCTTTTTCATATTTACAGCTTTTAACGCCCAAAATAATCGTAGACAGCATAAACGCCAACGCAACAGCACTGGTCGCATTTAATCTTGGGTGCCATTTTTTTATAATATCCTTTGCTTCTGCCAAAGAAATTTTACTTAAATCCGGTTTTTTAACGAACATTTTTCATCCTTTTGTTATGATTTCAGAATAAATATAGACAAACAAAGTGCTTTTGTCAAGTGTTTTTACAAAAATTTCTATTTGCGCCCTTACCTCATTTTATGATATAGTTATTTCAACAGAGAGAATATGACCAAATACGCATTAATTTTTGCCAGCTTTTTCTTAGCGTGTCCTGGGGCGCACGCTGTGGCTAAATGTTCGCGTGCAAATTTAAACAAATGCTTGGATTCTGTATGTGCCATAAACTTTTCGTCGAACCCATTGGCGCGCTGTCAATATTGCGGCACCAGCGAGGCTGGCACCCCACCCGCATCCGGCAAGAAAGGTATGCGCAATGTATCTGTTGGGGCCAGTTCTAAATACACAATTTCTGAAAAAGAATTGAAAAATGCGCCATCTGAACCCGGTCAACGCTATGTCTGGGCGCGCACAGAATGTATGAAAAAGGTTGCCGGCTGTACTGACGAAGACATCGAAGAATCATACGATTCACTGATTGAACAATCTTGTGCTGCTGCCAAGGTTTCGATGGACCGTGCCGAAAAACTGGACGAATTGGCCAAGGCTGAATCAAAATCCAAATCCTCTTGCGAATCGTTAATCACTCAATGCATGTTATTGGACAAGGCGTGCACAGCCGATTATCGAAACTGCAAAGAAAATTCAGACTTTGATAAATTCTTTGCATCGTGCAGCATTGAAAACACCGGCTGTGACGAACACATATCTGCAATTCGCGAAACATTACTGGCGGCGCGCGACACGGCTGTTAACAGTGCCGAAGACGCGCTTCAACACATTGTCGCCGCATACCAGAACAAGCGTTTAACCCTGTTGAACGATGCAAAAAATTCGTGCAAAGATAACCGCGCATACAATCGTTGCGTTGCAACCGTTTGTGCCAACAATATGACATTTAAATGTGAACGCGCGACAGACGAATACCCCGAACATGCGGACAAAATATTTAATTCAGAAAACGCAGCGGCGGCGGCACTGTGTGGATTTTACAAAGCCGCGTGCGCAACAATTGACTCATGGACAGCCAAAACAATTAGCAAACAACAAAAGACGGAAGAATTTAATATTCAAACAGAAAATAGAGTAAAGGAATTGATAAAACAATCTGAAAAGAAATGACGAGCAAAACGAAACATTTTTATCAAAAGCTTTTCAAATGCATTATCAGCATCTTTGTTTTGATATGCATTAACGATGTAAACGCTGCATCTGTTGCGGCGCGTGGCAAACCAACTGCGGCAAAAAACGCCGCCCGTGCCAGCACCGCATCCAAAACAAAAAAATCAGAGCCCGCTGTTGTCGCGAACGAAACAACCACAGAAACAGTCGCCAAAGCCGAAACTGAAACCTATACTCAACCGCTGACGAACAAGGCAAATATGTTCAGCGACGCCTTTGGCAGCGATGGCGATGACGATGATGACGAAACCCGTGATATGTTGGCACGAATTGCGGCGTTTCGCGCAGGCAAAAGCAATGACGACATTGCCACCACCGGCGAATCAACCAGACATGATGCAAACAAATGCGACGCGGAATTACGCAAATGTATGATAAATAAATGCGGCGACGGTTTTCAAAAATGTGCCGGTGACACAGACACTATTTGGGGCGACAAAATGGACGCGTGTCGTCGCAACACAACCTGCACCGGTCATGAATACGCATTATTTGCCCCGGAAATTGCGGCGGACCGTGACGTAATGCAACAACTATCATTATACGAAGGCATTATGAACTGTGGCAATCGCTATAACGATTGTATTGTTGGTGCCTGTGGAAAAACATTTGAAAAATGTGTTGGCAAAAACGACGGCGACGCTGCGATAAAAAAATGCGAACAAATCGCCAAAGAATGCACAGAACAAGACAGCGGTCTGGCAGCCCGCGCGATGCAGGTTATGGGCACCGCCCGCAACACCGCAGAATACACAATCGAACATGACATGGAACGTTTATATGCGCTGCGCGATGAATTACGCAGCACATGCGAACGGCTGGGCGCTGCATTTGACGAACGCACATTCAGTTGTGTGTTCACTGTAAATTTTCATGCAGGCGAAGACGATTCGATTTACGCATCTAAAAAGGCGTATGCCGGTTCAACATTTGATTGCAATCAAAACTGGTTTGGCGTTGATGTGACGACATTTATGGAAAATGCGTTTCGTTTAACCCGTTCCCAGACATCTGCGTCTTCTGCGATGCTGGGGTCTGGATTGGGCATGGCTGCTGGCGCAGTAACATCGGGCGCCATCGACCGTGCGGTTGACCGTGCCAAAGCTGAACGCGATTACAAAGAAGAATTATGCGGTCAAACAGGTGGGAAATGGAACAAAACAACAAAACTGTGCAAATGTCCAAAGACACAAAAATATGACAAAGAAACCGGCTGTACAAACGATCTGAAAAAGTGGCTAAAAAATAATAACTGTACTGACGACTCAAGCGACGAAGAATGCCGCGATATGTTATCAAAAATAAAAGAAAGCAACGGCTTTGAAAACTTCAGTTGGGGCGACCAAGACAATTTTGACCAATCCAAATTAAAAGACATTTTGGGGGGCATATTTAATAAATAAAGGCACAAATTTTGAAAAACATATTAAAAATCTTTACCGCCCTATTTATGATTGCACCGTTTTATGGCGCAATGGCTGTACAGGCGGAACCTATGAAAACGCTTGTTGAAACCCCTGCTATGAAATGCCAGAATCAAGTCGGCAAAAACGGGATCAAGGGCGCAAAATGGGACAAAGGCGAATGCAAAATCACCGCATGCGACGAACCAAAATACAAGTTAAAAAATAATAAATGCGTCAGTGAATGCACACCAACGGACCCATACGCAAAAACCGGCGAAATGCAAAATGGTGAATGCGTCGTAAAAACCTGCAAAAACGGGTATGAACTGAAAGAAGGTGCATGCACACCAAACGAAAAACAACAACAAAAAGACGCCCAATCCGCAAAGCGGGAATTATGCGATAAAACCAATGGCTTGTGGCGCCCAACGCGCGACATACCATGCGAATGTAAAAATGCCACAGTATGGGTAGATGGCAAGGGCTGTATAACCCAGGCAGAAAAAAATTGCGACCAACAAAAAATCAGGGGCGCATCATCTGCCAAATGGGAATCAAACCAGTGTAATGTCAAATGCGATGCAAAAGAAATGAAACTGGACCCCAAAAATGTAGTGCTTGCATATGACCCGACATCAAACAAATGCATAATAACAAAATGTACGAATAAATACGAAAAACCTAACGAAGACAAATCAAAATGCGAACCAGCTGAATGTCGTGGTGGCGTGAATGGCGTCGCTGAAAATATAGATGTCGGTCGTTATAACTCCGACGGCGAATGTATAATTCTTCAGTGCAAACGCGGTTATAAAAAGAAGGATAACAAAACCTGCGAAGAATCATTGTGTTTAAAAACAAAGGGCGAAGTCACAAACAGCGTTTCCCCCGATACGGATTGCGATTGTGGCACAAAAAAGTGGGAAGATGGCACGGGCTGTGTTGAAAAAACAAAGGCTGATATAGCCGCCGAACAAGAGGCGTGCAAAAAAGAAAAAATCGAAGGCGCCACAAAGGCCGAATGGGACGGCAAAGAAAACAAATGCACAATCACATGTGACACCAATACACACGAAGCAACCCCCGTTGACGGCAAATGCGTAAAACTGCCCAGCGAAGCATATAAAACAGCATCCGACGCGCTTAAAAACTTATTAAAACAGGCCCAGGCCGCATTAACCGCACTGACAGAACAGGAAACAAAAACGACACAAGAAGGAAGTGGAGAGGGAGATAAAGCATGAAAAAACTGTGCCTGACATCTTTATTAGTTTTATTTATGATCCCTGCCCTGGCATCGGCTGAAGAAAACTCCCCATTTGCGGGCAAAACAAAGGTGGCCGATATTATCGCCGCATACGAAGCCGAAGCCCAAAAAATCATCGGCGGGGCAAGTGCCGCAACAGAGGAAGAAAAAACAAAATTAAAAACACAAAACGACGACAACATAGCCGCGCTTAAAGGCAATTCCACCACCACGGGCAACGAAACCGGCGACACACCCCCAGGAGATGAAGCCGCCACCGACCCCGACGCGGACGCGGCCGATGAAGAAGCCAAGGCAAAAAAGTTGGCGGACTTAAAGGCCAAAGCAGACGAAGCCAAAGAAACCGAACAATCGTTGGAAAATAAAATACTGGGCGCAACTGGTATGGCGACTATGGGTATTGGTGGTATGCAATTGGCATCTGGATTGGCAGAAAAAAAGGCGGATGAAGAAGCCGAAACTGCAATGAAGGCGTACCTTGCAACATTCACATGCGAATACGGTTCAGGCCGCATTGCCGGTGGCGAAAGTGCAATTGAATTACCTGGCGCAAATGCGTTAACACCGCTGGTTATGCAATACCGCGAACTGGCAAACAGTTTAAAAACACGCAAAAACGCATTGGGTATGCAACCTGGCATCGAAAGTGAAGAAATTATTGATGCCGCAACAGCTGGTCTGTACGACGATAAAAATGTTGGCAAAACTGGTGGCGCATATACATCGTTGGCGGCGGCATTACAGGGTGACGCGACCGCGGCCGCTGCGTGGGATGCCCAAAAAGAAGAAGCCGCCAAGAAAGTTAAAACCGGTGCAATTACTGCCGGCGTTGGTGGCGCAGCATCGCTGATTGGCAATGTGGCATTGAACGGCGAACTGGGCGAAAAAATCAAGGATTTAAAGGCTAAAAAAGCCAGCAAGAAAAGCGAAGAAAACGCAAACGAAATAAAGAAAAAATTAAAAGAAGCCGGCATGGAAAATGTCGACGATCTGGATTTAAGCAAACTGGATTTAAGTGATGCGGGCGACGTGATAAAAAAATTTAATTCTGACGAACTGAAAAAAGCAATCGCGAAAAAAGACCCAAAACTCGAAACTGATGCGACCGAGGCACTCGATACAACCGACGAAGGCTCCTTTGCTACTTCATTGGGTGCTTTATTTGGTCTTGCCGAATCTATAAACAAAAAACAATAATAATCACTTGCGCGGACAACATTTGTACCATATAATTTTTTCAACTTGTAAAGGGGTATATTTATGCTGACAAAAACCGATGTTGTTTTATTTGACTTCGACGGCACATTATCTGCATTTGATTCAAATGTTGAATTTGCAAAATATTGTATGCGTCGCAGCATTCGTCCGTGGCTGTTTTTGCCGTTGATTGGCGTTTGTGCCATTTGTCGCAAATTTAATCCTGGCGGAATTTGGTGGCGTGAAAATATGCGTCGCTTTATGACACCAAAAATGGTTAAAAAATACAGTGCTGGTTTTATCAAGCAACACAAATTAAACCGTTTCGGCTGGGCCAAAGAACGCGTACAAAGCGAACGTGACGCCGGCCGCCGTGTATTAATGATATCTGCATCACCCGACTATCTGTTGCCAGCCCTGGTGCGCGATATGAAATTTGACGCGGTATTTTGTTCCCGCATGGATAAATCACGCCCATGGAAATATGAATTTTTATGTTGGGGTGCGAACAAAGTTCGCATTATGGACGAATGGGCCAAAGAAAACAAAATAATTCCAAATGTTGTTCGCGCTTATTCGGACAGCGCGGCCGATATGCCAATGATGGAAATCGCCGCTGAACAGGTTTGGATTGATGCTAAAACAGGCCTAAGAAAACAAGCCTGATGCAACCATCATTATAAATTGATACAGTGTGTCACATGGCATTAGTTGACACACTTTTTGATGTAATCAGCGCAACAATTGGCGCAGTTATTGGCGCGACATTTGCATTTTTTTTAAATCGCAAACGCACCCGTCAAATAACCCGTGAAACGACAATCAGCCGTCAAGAATTGGCAAAATTGCGCAGTGAAAACGAACGATTACTGGAACAAATCAAAGAAAAAGAAAACATCATCTTAAAAATGCAAATTCAAATATTGGGCGCCAAAACCGATAAAAAGAAAAGCAAAAAATAACATCACAAATTTAAATTAAAAAATTTTTTGTAAAAAAACTTAAAAACTCTGTCATTCCACGGCTTGACCGTGGAACCTAGGTCTATGTTCGCAACGCGAACACAAATTTGCATTAATAACCTGGGTCCTGGTATCAAGTACCAGGATGACAGATGAGAACTTTACATATATAGTTTTAAAATTTTTTTTGTAAAAAAACTTAAAAACTCTGTCATTCCACGGGTGACCTGTGGAACCTAGGTAAACAAACAAAAAACTCTGTCATTCCACGGCTTGACCGTGGAACCTAGGTCTATGTTCGCAACGCGAACACAAATTTGCATTAATAACCTGGGTCCTGGTATCAAGTACCAGGATGACAATTTTTTTTAACAAAAAAAATTGTCATTCTGGGGCCGCTTTCCCGGCGATAACGAAAGCCGCCATTTTATATGCTAAAACTCAATTGTGGTGCATCTTTTTGGCAAAGATTCTTCCCATTCCAAACAATACTGATCCCCAAACATTGGTGCCTTGGTTTTTTTACAGTGGGTTGAAACAACACATTTTTCACATGTTAAATCAATTGGATTAAATATAGTTGTAATGTCTTCCTTGTAATTCCAATGTTTTATACTGTGCGACCCAGTGTTTGTTGTCTCTTGTGTAGTTCCTGTTGACTCAGAAGATTTAATATACACATCTTTGCCCTGAACCGCATCATTTATCGCCAATCCCGCTGCAACAACGCCCGCGGCACCACCAGTCGCAACAGCCACAGCCCCAGCAATACCAGCAGCAGCTATCCCACTTATTTGTGAAACAGCCAAATTAGCCGCCATCGCCACACCAAGTTCCGCCCAAGCAACAGCACCCGCTCCAAATGTCATTACACATGTAGCAACAACCGCCGCCGCCAAAATGATTCCTATCAATATTCCACCAAGCACACTAGACGGTGGTTCTTTCGTTTTAGGCATAGCAGACATTTCTGCCAAACTGACACAACTTTGCCGCGCCAATTCACGATGTTTATCTTTGAAATTTTCACCCCTGATTTTCACCTGACGTTCAGTAATGGCGATATAATCTTTTAATTGACGCGTATTATATTCATCATATTTTGCATAATAATTTTCCTTGGCCCGGTTCAACATTTTCCCTGCAATTAACATACGCGTGCTTTGCGTAATATTTGGGAATCGTGCAATTTTCTTTGAACCATACCCCTGTAATTTTTTTCCGTTCATGCACGCATCAACATCTGTATCATTTTCAATTATCTGAATTACATTATCCAATCCAGATTTAAATGTATTCAGCTCGTTCATCAAACGTTCTTTTTGTGCATCTGTAATAACAATTTTTCTTTCTTCCAACTTTGACAAGTAATTATCAATACCAACAAATTTTCCATCCAGCCCAACACTGATAGATTCCCAGAAAATAGGAACATCTAACAACGCCGCATACGGAACAACCGGTCCCAATTCACCTGTGGTCGATCCCTCTACCCGTCCCAGATGCGAATCCGGAATCAATGAAACATCACGATGACAATAGTCTGTAAACGCGACATCTTGGCCCACTGTCTGGTACGCGCATATTTTATAATCCAGCGATGTTGTGCCAATGGTATCCAAATTTATCAAATTTCCACAATCTAGATTTTCACCACACGCACGAACCGCCGCGTTATCGACCGCCGCCTGACAAACCGCCAGCAACTCGTTGTCAATATTTAATATTATACCCTGGACAACATTGGTCAAATTTTCGTATACCTGGTCCGAAGTCAATTCGTTATCATACACATTTTTGCAGCCTGTCAATTTGTCATACGGACACATCCTGATAATTTGTTCTGTGCTTAATCCCACGCAATTCGAATAATCTGCGCCACATCTGCTTTCATCTGTTAAGCAATCTTTTAAATCTTCGGTACAGGCATCAACCTTTAACGCAGCCAACTTGGCCAAAACATAATCCCATATTTCAGACTTTTTTGCCTGGGCTGCGGAACTGGTATCAACACCACACGCGTCCAATTCGACTTTACAAAAGGACAACATTGTTTCAGGACGCGTCAAACACGCATCATAAGACGCATCTTTATCATCAGGGCCTATGTTATCACGGCAGGCATTTTGAAAACAGTCAGAAACCTTGGTAATACAATTTTGGCGTGCATTTGATTCCGCCAAATTTTCTGCAATTGTCAACAATGGCGCTGATTCGCGCAGAAAAGCATCAAAAACAGAATCACGAACGGCAACGCAATTATCCAATACAGACGAACAAACAACTGATTTAGCCATCAATAAATCATACATTGATTTCGATATCGTTAATTTTGCGGTTGTGTTTGGAATAACAAAAATTTCTTCGGCCTGTGTTTTTTTGATTCTGGATTTTGTTTGCTCGGTCGTATCAACACACCCCGTAAAATCAGCCCCACATTCCGCAGTTGTCTGCATACATTCACGGAATTTGATTGTACATTGACCCAAATCATATTTGTTTGCATTTTTTGCCACATCCAGCGCGGACGAGCGCAAATCTACTTCGGCCTGATTCAAACGCGCTTTTGCATCAGCCAGCAACTTTTTTATACTGTTTTCATACGCAACACAATCGCCATTTATTTTTCCGGAATACATCCCCGATAAAATGGTCAATTCGTTCGCACATTGTGGCAATTTTGCCGCACAGGCATCAATTGCCGTTTTGCGCAAGGCACCACCAACATCGCCGTTTTCCCACGCTTTTTGTAAATCTGTTTTTTGCAAATTAGAAATTTTACCAACTTGCAACGCAGCGTCTTTTGTGACAACAGATTCAACTGATTCCATCCCAACAGTCGATATTTTATACGCTTGATTGTTCAAATCATCAACCTGGGTTAACAATGCTTCAAATGATTTATATTTATCACTGCATGCGCATCTGCCGCCATCAACATTATCAACAATGCAAAACGCATCCATACATGCATTATACAAATTTTGACAATCGGACCCCACAGCAGTATTTTCTGTTGCACCTGCAACCTTGGTCCCTGTACCAATAACCTTTTGTGTTGCAGCTGCACGGGCTGAAACAACCGGCGCCTTGGGGGCCGCAGACGATGCGGGCACCCCACTGCGCGCCGCAGTTGTCCGACCACCTGTTTTTGTTGCGGTTGTTGCCGTCTTTGGCGCAGTACGCGAATTGGTCGCCGCACGCGCAGCCGTCGTTTTCGGCGCAGATGATTGCGCCGCCCCACCCCGTCGTACAGTTGCACAAAATGCACCGTCAATCCAGACGGTGCAAACAGCCAAAACAATTAAAAAACATTTACCAATAACACGCATTATTAAAATTGTGTTTCTGTACATTTTTCAACCGGGTCTTCCCAATCAACACAATGCTTATTTTTCTTGCTGTTTTTCCTTTTTAGCTTTGCGCAATCTTGCGATACTGTACACTTCTTACAAACCAGCGTTGTTGGATTAAACGTTGTTGTAATAACTTCACGATATTCCGCCCCATCATTCTTGCTCGTCGCAGTATAACCCTGGGCAGATTGTAATTCTGCATTATCTGTACCTGTTTGCACTGGCAATGTTGAATTTGTCCCCATCGACAAACAAGAACGTGCAGCAATCTCTGTTCTATCGGCGCTTTCTCGTTCTTCTCGCACCTTGGCAATACGTTCCGCCAATGCCACATTATTCTTGCGCAATTTTTCATCTAATTCCGCATACTTTTTATTATAGTTTGCCTGGGCCTTTTGTACCGCAGACTGTGCAATAACTACCTTCATTGAATCAATCAGTCCTGGGAAGCGAGCCTCGGTCCGTTCAGCCGCACCATCCTTGCCCATTTTCAGTCCTTGTACCTTGCGACCTGTCATACAGAATTGAACAGTTGGGTCTGATTCAATCGCATATATTGTATTATTAATAGAATTTTTTAACGCACCCAAATCTGACAAGATTTGATCCTGTTTTGTTGCCTCATTCTGACCAGCATTCACTGTCAGTGCCGCATCTTCAATACCAGATATGCACAACTTCATAACACCAGACGATTCTTGCTTTTCTTCTACTTCTTTACCATCTGTATCCACAGCTGGAATTTTATACGGGCAAACGTCTTGCATTGAAACATTTATTTTATTCCATGCAATAACACCATCCAACACACCTGCAAACAGTTTATAACCTTCATATGCTCTATATTTAAATTTCAACGGGTCCTGTTTCAACTTACCAACTTCCGATGCTTTTAATTCTTCTAATTTATTTGCTGCGGCATACAAACGACTCCGTTTATTCCCATTAACCGCCTTTGATGCATCTTCAATCAGTTTTTCTATATCACCTTCATAATCAGAACGATTTTCAAAATTTAATGTATTTTCAAACATCTCCCCGGGCTCATATTTAACCGTTCCTAACAAATCCTCGTCCATAATCAGATTCATGTCTTGTTTACAATTTGAAAAAGCATATTCGCCTTCAGTTCCTACTGCATATTCACATATCTTGTATTCCAATGCATGTGCGCCAACACCATCTGCGATTGTCATTGCATCACAGCTTTCTGTACTGCCACACACTTTAATCATAGCTTCATTAGCAGCCTTTTGGCATTGAGCCAGCATTTCATTATCGACATTTAGGATTAAACCTTGTGCAACAGAATAAATATAATCTTCTTGAGCCTGAGTATCTTCACCATAAGCGGAAGAATAACAAGCGGTTAATTTATCGCGATGGCACATATTCATAACAGAATCAGTATCCAATCCGATACAGTTTGAATAATCTTTACCGCACGCGTCCTCGGCCTGCAAACACGCCTTGATTTCATTAGTACAAGCGTCGACTCTAAGTGCAGCCAAAGTAGCCTTTACATAATCCCAGATTTCAGATTTAGCGGCATTTTTTTCAGAAGAAGCATCGATACCACAAGCATTCAAAGGCACTTTACAAACATTTAACATAGCCTCTGGTCTGGACAAGCACAAATCATAAGATTCATCAGTACCTTCTGGTCCGATATGGTCTTTACAGGCTTTTTGGAAGCAATCAGAAATATTACCGATACAGTTTTGTCTTGCGTTGTCTTCTGCGATAATTTCAGCGGCTTTCAGCTGTGGCGCAACTTCTTTCAGGAAAGTATCCCAGACCTGGGATGCGACCTTGGTGCACTGTTTAGTGACTGTTTCGCACAACGGTTTTTTAGCGATTAAAGTATCATAAGTAGATGCTGAAATCTCTATATTAGTCACAGTTCCTGTTATTTTAAATGTTTTTGTTGCATTAGAAGTACTTTTTCTGGTGCTGGTGTTATCAATAGCCGACACCGTCGCGCACTTAGAAAAATCGTTCCCACATTCCGCAGTTGTCTGCATACATTCGCGGAATTTGATTGTACATTGACCCAAATCATATTTGTTTGCATTTTGATACTGTTCTAATGCCGCCTCGCGCAGGGCGCGTTCCGCGGTTTGCAATTTTTGGGCACTCTGTGATCTCTTTTGCTTTAAACTGTTTTCATACGCTGTGCAATCAGATTTAATTTTTTGTGAATACATTAAAGACAACATATTCAAATCTTTCTCGCATTCTGGAATCTGAGCCTTACACAACGCCAATGCCGCTTTTTGTAATTCTGCCCCCTCTTTGTTTTCAATACCATCAACAGACGAAGCACCACCAAAAGTTTCTTCCTCTTCTTCTATTCCCGTAATATCCCACGCGCTTAAATCCAATGCCTTTCGCGCCTTTTTTGCATCTTCAACTGACGACCCATCGCGTAAAGACTTTGCAACATCGTTTGCCGCAGCAATTGCTGCATCAGCATCTGCGCCCATTTCCAGCTTTTCAACACCCAATGTCGCCATTTGATATGATTGTTCGTCCAGCTTTTCAATTTCAGCCAAAATAGCATCCAACTCTGTCTTTCTTTCACTGCAAACGCATCTGCCGCCGCTTTCGTTATCAACCATACAAAACGCGTCCATACAGCCCTCAAACTTGGCCTGACACTCTTCACTTACAACAACATTTTTAGCCGCACCTGCAACCTTGGTCCCTGTACCAATAACCTTTTGTGTTGCAGCTGCACGGGCTGAAACAACCGGCGCCTTGGGGGCCGCAGACGATGCGGACGCCCCACTGCGCGCCGCAGTTGTCCGACCACCTGTTTTTGTTGCGGTTGTTGCCGTCTTTGGCGCAGTACGCGAATTGGTCGCCGCACGCGCAGCCGTCGTTTTCGGCGCAGACGATTGCGCCGCCGTACCACCCGCCGGTGCCCGCCCACGACGCGCCACAGACGCCCCAAACGCACCCCCATCAAGCAACACAGCAGTTAACCCAAGCACAAAAAACAAAGCTTTTTTCATAAAATATCCCTTCCAATTTATTCAATTCTATCATGTTTTAATAATTCATAAAAGAAAAAAATTATCCCCCACACAAAAAGCTATGATTTTTTACAAAAAATCCGCTGTTCGGGAACAAATACTGTGCCGACTGCCCCCCCCAACAGAAACCTGCAGTGTGACACAATTTTAAAAAAACCCGCGGATGCGGGTTTTTTTTATTATATTCAGACTTTATTCAGCGTCTTTTTTTGTTGCTTTTTTTGCTGCTGTTTTTTTAGCAGGTTTTTCTGCAACTTCTTCTGCAACTGGTTCTGCTGTGGCTTCTGCAACTGGTGCAACCGCTTTTTTTGCATTTACATCACGATCAACCAATTCGATAATTGCCATAGGCGCCGCATCACCATAACGGAAGCCCGCTTTCAAAACGCGTGTATAACCGCCTGGACGATTTGCATAACGTTTGCCCAAAACATCGAACAACTTTTTAACTGTTGCAGCAGAAGAATTACCCAATTCTGATGCTGTCAAACGACGGTTTGCAACAGTATCAACCTTGGCGCGAGTAATCAGTTTTTCAACAACACTGCGCAAATCTTTTGCCTTTGGCAAAGT